>SXOM01000278.1 GCA_005776735.1 Pseudomonadota bacterium | reverse complement strand
CTCGCGACCTCCGCCTTCCGTCGCTCCGGTTCACCGCCGCCGCGCCGCCCACCCATCCCGTTCGAAGTTCGACATGGCAAGGCTCACCGTCCTTGGGCCGGTGCAGCCAGACCCTCGCGGTTCGGCGTCCGGCCGTTGTGCCAGACGCCGCCACCGTCGTGCGGTTCGGTGACGTGGCGGGTGACGGGTCGGGTGGAATTGGCCGAGCGTAGCGCAGGTTCGCTTGCGAACCTGCGGCGGAGCGAGCGCCAATTTCACCCGGCCCGGCAGGACCCGGGGGTAACCTCGTTCCGTTCCAACGCCTCGCCGTGCGTTTACCTCCCGGGAAAGACGCCGACCCGCGCCCCGGGTCGCCGCGTCTTGCCCGGCCCACGCCGTGGCCTCGAGTCAGGACTCGTCGCGCCACTCCGCTTCGCGACGGTAGATGCTCCGCGCCGAGATTCCCAACAAGGTCGCGGCCAGCGTGCGGTCCCCGTTGACCTGGCGCAGGGTGGCCTCGATCATCCGCCGCTCGACCTGCGCGAGCGGGGCACCGACGGCGAACGTGAGCCAGCTCGACTCCGGCGCGGCGACCCCCCCCCGGAGCGCCGCGGGGAGGTCGGCCAGCGTGATCGACTCGCCCCTCGCGAGCACCACGGCCCGCTCGAGCGTGTTCTCCAGCTCGCGCGCGTTGCCCGGCCAGGCGTGCCGTTCGAGCGCGGCGAGCGCCTCGCTGTCGATGCCGACGATGGTGCGACCGTGTCGTGCCGCGTGGCCCGCGACGAAGTGACGCGCGAGCAGCGCGACGTCCTCCCGACGCTCCCGCAAGACGGGGACGTGGAGTGGGATCACGTTGAGGCGGTAGTCCAGGTCTTCGCGGAGCCGGCCCTCCTGGACCGCGCGCGCCGCGTCCCGGTTGGTGGCGGCGATCACCCGCACGTCGGCGCGCAACGTGCGCGTGCCGCCGAGGCGCTCGTACTCGCCATCCTGGAGCACCCGGAGCAGCTTCACCTGGAGCAGAAGCGGCATCTCGGTGACTTCGTCGAGGAAGATCGTGCCGCCCGACGCAAGGTCGAAGCGCCCCTCCTTGCGGCCCTGCGCGCCGGTGAACGCCCCCGGCTCGTAGCCGAAGAGTTCACTCTCCAAGAGGGCTTCCGGGATGGCGCCGCAGTTGACGGTGACCAGCCGCCGATCGCGGCGGGGGCTCAGCTCGTGGATCCAGCGGGCCAACAGGCCCTTCCCGGTGCCGCTCTCGCCGCTGATGAGCACGCTGGCCCTCGACGGCGCCACCTGCCGCGCCTCCTCCAGGAGGGTGCGCATGGCCGCGCTCGCTCCGATCATCTCGGTACGCGAGACCTGCGCGATCTGGGCACGCAGTCTCGAGTTTTCCCGTACCAACTCGAACTTTTCGAGCGCCTTCTGCACGCTGTGCACCACCGCGTCCTTCCGGAGCGGCTTGGTCACAAAGTCGTAGGCCCCCTCCTTCATCGCCTCCACCGCCGTTTCCACCGAACCATAGGCGGTCACGACGATCACCTGCGTGTCGGGCGCGAGCTGCCGCGCGGCCTTGAGCAGCTCGAGGCCGGACATTCCGGGCATCTTCAGGTCGGTGAGCACCACGCCCACCGCGCCGTCGCGCAACAACTCGATGGCGCTGCGCCCGTCGGCCGCGGTCCGCACCTCGTAGTTCTCGCGTACGAAGATCCGCTCGAGCGCGAGGCGGTTCGCCTCTTCGTCGTCGACCACGAGGAGCACGGCCATCCGCCAATCTGTCACGCCGCTGCCAAGTTGTCCAGCGACGCCTTCCGCTCAGCCGCCGGCGCTGCTCGGCGGCGCTCCTTCAGGCCACCACGCCATCCACACCTCGTCCACCCAGGTGCCGTCTCGCAGCAGCCCGTGCGCACGACGGCGGCCCTCCTCGACGAACCCGGCGCGCACGTAGAGGTCGAGCGCGCGCCCGTTGTGGGCGTACACCGCGAGCTCTACCTTTCTCAGCACCGGGTTGCGGCGCACCAGGCTCAGCCCGCGTTCGAGCAGCGCCCGCCCGACTCCGCGTCCGCGGACTCCGGCGCCCACCATGAGCTCCAGGCGGCCGACGTGGCGTGTGCGCCGGAGCGATCCCCCCTCGATCGACAAGGCGCCGACGAGCTCGCCGGCGAGGCGGGCGACGAGATGGACCTGGTTGCCCGCGAACCTCCCTTGCCGCAGGAGCGCCGCCCGTTCGCGCGCGCCTTCGCGCAGCTCGTCGGGCTCGGTCTGGAACCAGCGCCCCTCGGCCAGGATCGCACGTCGCAGCGCCACCAGCTCGGCCGCGTCGGCCTCGGTCGCGGGCGCGAGGGCCGCCGCGTTCACCGCGTCGCCGCGTCCGCGAGGATGAGGTCCTCGATGGCGGAGAAGCCCGTGCCGCCGGACTCTTCCGGCGCAAAACCGGCGTCGGCCCCCAGCACCTCCATGTCGGGGGAGACCACCACGACCGTCGGGAAGCTCATCCCGCCGTCGGTGTCCCCGAGGTAGGCCGGAAACAGGGCGTACCCGTAGCCCTCGTCGGCGACGACGGGCCCCGAACCCCCGAAGGCCTCGGTCCACGCGGTGAGGGTGTCCGCGTCGGCGGGCAGGTTCACGTCGCCGAGCGATGCGTTGAGCAACGTGACCCACAACACGGTGATGCCGCGGGCGGCCATCTCTTCGACCCACGCCTCTTCGTACTCGGCCATGACCTGGCAGGGGCCGCAGTCGGGCGACGACGCGTCGAGGACCACGTAGCGACCCCAGGCGTCCCACAGTTCGTACTCTTCGCCGCAGACGTCGGTGAAACGTTCGTTCGGCAGGAGGGCGCCCGTCTCGAGCGCGGTCGGCGACGGGCCGCCGGGGCTGCAGGTCGACCACCCGCAGGCGTAGTCTTCACTGCGCGGCACCAGGGGGTCTTCCAGCCACGTGGTCGACTCGCCCTCGGTCAGCGTGAGCGAGGCGGAGAGCACGAACGTGCCGCCTTCGGTCAGCGTGCCGTCGTCGGTCCAGCCGCCTTGGTACGGGTCGTCCGCCGTGCCGGTGCCGCCTACGGCGCCCATGTCGCCCAGGGCCAGGTTGGCGCCGCCGGTGCGGAACAGGTGGGGCTCACCGTCCACCGGTCCGACGCCCAGGTGTTCGGTCCGCGTGGCGTCGGACGACGAGATGAGGGAGAAGCAGTCTTCGAACCCCTCGACGACCGTCGCGTCGCCGCCGGTCAACAGCGTACACTCCGGGCATTGCCACGTGTGCCCCGAGGGCTCGACGAGCGATTCGTACTCACGACGATACCCGCAGTCGGTGTAGCCCGCGGCCTCGGCGGTCGCGTCGAAGTCGAGCGTCCACACGCCGACACCGCTCAGGGTGCGCGCCGGCCGTGGCGGCACCCCGAGGTAGCCGGAGGGTTCGGGGCAGACGGGGTCGTCCAGGTCGTAGGTGTCGGTGTCCTCGCCGCTGTCGCCGCTGTCGCCGCTGTCGGCCGCCGTGTCCGCGGCGGAGTCGGCGCCGGTGTCGGCCGTGTCGGCGGTGTCGGTGGCCGGGTCGGCCGAATCGGGGGTGTGGGTCGTGCAGGCCGCGAGGGCGAAGATCAGCATGGCGCTACTTCACCACGCAGCAGGTGCGCAGGCCCGCGAGCGTGGCGGGGCCGATCCCGTTGACGTCGTCGAGGCCGTCGCATGACGCGAAGGCCCCGTGCTCCTCCCGGTGTTGCACGATGGCGGCGGCTTTGCTCGCCCCGATGCCGGGCAGTGTCTGCAGTCCGTCGGCGGCCGCGGTGTTGATGTTGACCGGACAGCCGGCCGTGTCCGCGGGCGCGGCGGCCGCGGGCGCCGCCGCCGTCTTCGCGACGGGCGCGGCTGCGCTCGCCGGCGTGGGGCTGGCGCCCTTCCCGAACGAGACCTGCCCCGAGAGGTTGGCCAGGGTGCTCGGCCCGATGCCGTCGACCTTGTCGAGGTCCTCCAACGACGCGAACGGGCCGTTCGCTTCGCGCCACGCGAGGATCGCCTGCGCCTTTCCGGGGCCGATCCCCGGGAGCGATTCGAGGGCCGCTGCGTCGGCGCTGTTGACGTCCACGGCGGCGAGCGTCGAGCACACGAGGAGGAGCAGACCAAACATGCGGGCCTCGGGGGTCAGAGGTCGAAGGTACCCGGTCCTTGGGTCGAGCGGGCGCGCAAACGTTCCAGGCGGCGCTCCGCGTCGGTGCGCTGCGCGTGGGTGGCGTCGGGATCGACCACCAGCCGCAAGACGTCGCCTTCGCGGGTTCCCGGCGGCAGAAGCGCCACGGGCACGGTCACGCTCTGCCCGTCGAGCTCGAGCACCGCGAGCTCCCCTTCGATGCGGTCGACCACGATCATGGCTTGGCGGGCGCGGGCGCGGGCGCGGCTTCGGGCGCCGGTGCTTCGGGGTGGCAGCACCCGGCCGGCCGGCGACCGGACGCCACCGCCGACGCGGCGTCGTCGAAGCAGGTGAGGTTCTCGGCGTTGATCTTGTGGGCGTTGGCGCAGTGCGGGTCGTGGTAGACCTTGCTGTTGCGGCTGGCCGGGAACGGGCACGCCTCGGGATCGATGAGGTCCGGCGTGAGGCCCGGCTCGGCCGCCGTGGGCTTCGGCGGCGAGGCGGCACCGGTGGCGTCGTGGCCGGGGAGCCCGCTCACGGGGATGAGGACCCCGCCCGGTGCTTCGTGCCGGCTGGTCTCGACGCGGATGCGCTTTCCGTCGCTCAACAGCGTGACCCGTCCGTCGCGGTCGGTGCGGTAGACGGTGGCCTTGGCCGCGTCCAGGCGGGCGAGCGTCTCGTCGCCGGGGTGTTTGTAGCGGTTGCCGATCCCGACGCTGATGACCGCGATGCTCGGCTTCACCATCGCGAGCATCGGCTCGATCGTGCTGTGTCGGCCGCCGTGGTGCGCGACCTTGAGCACGTCGCACGCGCCCATCTGCGCTTCGATGAGCGCCCGCTCGGTCGGCTCCTCGGCGTCGCCCGGAAACAAGAAACAATCGTCGCCGTGGACCAGGCGCAGGACGACGCTGTTG
>SXOM01000277.1 GCA_005776735.1 Pseudomonadota bacterium | reverse complement strand
GCCACGGCCGACCGGGATCATGCCGTCGATGGCCTTGATGCCCGTCTCCATCGGCTCGTGTACCGACTTGCGGCCGATGATGCCCGGCGCCTTGATCTCGACCGGCCGGATCATGTCGCGGGGGATGGCCGGGCCGCCGTCGATGGCGTTGCCGAGACCGTCGACCACGCGACCGAGCGTGGCCGGGCCCACCGGGACCGACACGATCTCGCCGGTACGGCGGACGAGGGCGCCTTCCTTGATCGGGCGCTCGTCGCCGAAGTGGGCGGCGCCGACGTTGTCCTCTTCGAGGTTGAGCACCATGCCCTTCAGCCCGTTGCCGAAGTCGAGGAGCTCGCCCGCGAGCGCGCTCTCCAGGCCGTAGATGCGGGCGATGCCGTCGCCCACCTTCAACACGGTGCCCGTCTCGCTCACGGCGACACGGCCCTCGTAGTTCTTGATCTGCTGCTTGAGGATCTGGCTGATCTCTTCGGCGCGGATGTCCATTCGGCTATCCCAGGGCGGTGGTGGCGAGGGTGACCTGGAGCGTCTCCAGGCGGGTACGGAGAGAAGCGTCGAAGACGCGGCTGCCCACTCGGGCGACCATGCCGCCGAGGAGCGAAGGGTCGACCTTCACTTCGAGCAGGACCGCCTTGCCGGTGGTCGCGGCGAGCGCCGCCGCGATCTCCTTCTGGAGCGCCGCGGAGGCGGGCGCGGCGGTGGTGACGGTGGCCCGGACACGGTTGGCGGCCGCGTCGGCCAGCGCGCGGTATTCGCGCGCGATGTCCGGCATCGCGCCGAACCGGTTCTTGTCGAGGACCAGGCGGACGAAGTTGCGGAGCGTGGGGTGGAGCGAGAGCTGCGGCAGGATCGCGTCGAGGACCGCCTTGCGCTCGGACGGCGTGAAGCCGGGGTTGCTCATCACGCCGAGCAGGCGGGCGTCGTCCTTGTTGCAGAGGGTGACGAACGCATCGAGTTGCGCGCCGACCGCGTCGGCGGCCTGCGCTTCCTGGGCCAGCTCGAGCAGGGCCTTGGCGTAGCGCCGGGCGAGGGAGCCTTCGATCACGCGTCACCCCCGTTGCGGGCACGAAGGGCGCCCATGAACTCGTCCTGCAGGCGCGCCTGGTCGTCGGCGCCCACGTTGCGCTGGATGATCTCGCGGGCGAGCTGTGCCGCCTGCTCGACCACCTCGCGCCGGATCTCGTTGCGGGCGCGGAGCGCCTCCTCGCGCACGGTGCGCTCGGCGGTCTCCTTGATGCGCTGCGCATCGGCCACCGCGCGCTCGCGGATGCGACCGGCTTCGGCCTCGGCTTCGCGGGCCGCGTCGGCCTTCATCTCTTCGATGCGGCGCTCGAGCCCGGCGAGCTTCTCTTCGATCTCGTGGTACTCGCGCTGCGCGTCGCCCTTGGCCCGCGCCGAATCGTCGAGGTCGCGACGGACGACGTTGGCCCGGTTGCCCAGCGCGTCCATGATCGGACGGCGGGCGGCCCACACCACCAGGATGAGGAAGAGGATGAGGTTGCTGGCCTGGTAGCCGACCAGCTCCCAGTCCATCTGGCCCGCGCCGTGACCGCCGCCGTGTTCGGCCGCGCCTTCGTGCGCCGCCGGCGCGCCGTGGTCGCCCGTGGGCGCGGGGGCATGCTCCGCCCCATGTTCCTGCGCGTGGGCAGGGCCGGTGAAGAGCAGCATCACGCCTCCGCCTGCGTTGAGATCGGCCGCCCGAGCGCGCCCGCGGCCATGTCGCCCGCGAGCTGCCGGGCCATGCGCCCCACCTGCTCACGCGCCAACTCGGCCTCGCCCTGGAGGACCGCGACCTCGTCGGCCACGAGGCGCTCGGCCTCGGCGCGGGAGCGCGCCACTTCCTTCGCGTGGACCGCGTGGGCCTCGGCGCGCTTGTGGGCGCGGTAGTCGGCGACCTCGAGGTGCGCACGGTGCAGCGCCGCGTCCCATTGCTGGAGCTTGAGCGCCGCCTTTTCCTTGAGCGCCTCGGCGGCCGAACGTTCACCCACGGTCGCGGCCTTTCGGGCCGCCAGGTAGGCGAGCATCGGCTTGAAGAGGATGAAATGCAGTCCTGCCATCACGGTGAAGAACGGCAGGAGCTGCAGCACCACCAGCGACAGGTCGGGATTGATGGACATCGATTCCCGGGAGAGAGGGGCGCGCGGGTATCCCCTCGACCGCTGATGGGCAAGGGTCAGACGAGGTCCAGCGCGCGGCCTCGACTACGTTCTCCCCGACCCCGGCCGGTTAGCCGTGCGCCATGAAGCGCCGACTGCTCGACTGGCTCGCGTGCCCCGCCTGTGGCGAGGCCCCTCTGGACCTGGTGGTGAAGCGCGCCGAGGCGGTCCCGGTGTACGCCGGCCACTGGGAGCCGGGCGAGGTCGTGCCGGGCCTGCGCGACGGCACCATCGAGGAGATCCTCGAGGGCGCCCTCGGTTGTCCGGGGTGCCACGCCACCTACCCGATCACCGACGGCATCCCGCGCATGCTCCCCGAGGGCAGCGCCGCCGGCGTCGCCACCGGCCACAAGTGGACGCAGTTTCAGCGCGCCGTGCCCGAGTTCGAGAAGAACTTCCTCGACATCGCCGCCCCCCTCACCCCGACCGACTTCACCGGTCGCCTGGTGCTCGACGCGGGCTGCGGGTTCGGACGACACGCCCTCTTCGCCGCGCGCTACGGCGCCGAGGTGGTCGCCATCGACAACTCGGCCGAGGCCGTGGCGAGCTGCCGCGACAACGTGGACGGCGCCATGCGCGCGCACGTGGTGCAAGGCGACGTGGAGCGGCCCCCGTTCCGCCGCGGGCTCTTCGACCTCGTCTTCTCCTATGGTGTGCTCCACCACGTCCGCGAAGCGCGCCCCGCCTTCCGCATCCTCGGCGAGCTGGTCGCGCCGGGCGGGCGGTTGTCGATCTGGGTGTACGGCCCCCGGCAAGGGATCACGCGCGTGGCGACCGGGGCCCTCCGCGGCGCCGCCGCCGCGATGACCGCCGACCAGCTCCACCACTTCTCCCGCGCCGTCGCCAGCGGCCTCCGCGCGTTCTCGCACACCCCGTACCGGTTCCTCAGCCCCGTGCCGCCCTTCGGCTGGTTGTTGTCGCACCTTCCGGTGCACGACCACCACCGTTGGCCGTTCGACGTGGTGGTCGCCGACATCTACGATCGCCTGCGCGTGCCGGTCACCGGCTACTACACGGGCGAGCAGATCGAAGGGTGGTACGCCGAAGAAGGCTACGCCGACATCCGGGTGAGCCGCCGCGTCGCCAACACCGAGAGCTTCCGCGGGCTCGGCACCCGGAGGTAGGTCCTTCGGGGCGAGCCCGTAGGCCCGTCCGCGTCGAGCCGACGGGGCGGGGCGGGCTCGCGCGCCGGTGCGCGCGCCCGACCGCACTGCGAGCGCCTTCGTGGCCGCGCGATGGCCGGCGACTGCGCGCGCGTCCGCCCGGTCGCGGGCCATCGCCCCCCACGATCAACTGATTGGTTCGTCGACCTTGGCGGCCGGCGTGCCGAGCCGCCGCGCCAGCTCGAAGAGCGTGCTCGTCCACTGCCGCTTGAACTCCGGGTCGTCGGGACAGAGCCCGGTGAGGAGGCGGGCGAGTTGCGGAAGAAGGAACGGGATCATCATCGCCCCGGTGAGCGCGAGCAGCAGGAAGCGCACCGCGAAGCAGCGGTCGACGATCCCCGCCTCCTGGCCCTTCTCCACGCCGCGGACGACCTGGCCCACGAAGGCCTTGCGCCGCTCCTCGGCCACCACCGGGCCGCCCGTGTACTCCAGCGCCTCGTACATCAACAGCCGCGTCCACACCTCGCGCCGCCCGAGCTCCTCGCAGGAGTGGGCGAAGTGGTCGGCGAACTCGGTGCGGCTCTGGAAGATGGGCACGGGACGGTCGGCAAGGACCGCGGTGGTGACGGCCTCGTACAGGCCGTTCTTGTCGCCGAAGTAGTGGTAGATCAACTGCTTGTTGACCCCCGCCTCCCGCGCGATGGTGTCCACCCGGGCGCCCGCGCATCCCACACGAGAAAACTCCCGTACGGCGGCCTCGAGGATGCGGACGCGGGAGTCGGATTCGGCCATCCCGACGTTGTACACCCGTCCGTACGCCCGTGGCAAGCCCCTCACGGATCAACTATTTGGTTGACTGGATGCCGGAACCGAGTAGGAGTCCTCATGCGGACCCCCCTCGTGCTCTTCGCCCTCACCTCGGCCGTGCTCCTGCTCGCGTGTGCGGGCGGTGGCAGTTCGGAGGCCGATAAGCTCGCGACCGGCGCGCCGCTCGCGGTCACCACCGCCGCCGCCGAGGCCCGGCCGATGCCCCAGCAGATCGAGCTGGTCGGCACGCTCGTGGCCGACCGGCAGGTGCAGGTCGCGGCCGACACCAACGGCACCATCGTCGAGACGCGGGTCGAGCGCGGGCAGGCGGTCGCGCGCGGAGAGGTGCTCGCGGTGGTCGACACCCGGCTCTCTCGCCTCTCCAGCGCGGCGAGCACGGCGCAGGCCGCCGCACAGCTCGCGCAGGCCGAGGTCGCCGAGCGCGACTGCGCCCGCGCGGACGAGCTTTTCGCGGTGGGCGCAATCTCCCAGGCCCAGCACGAACGCACGCTGGCCGGGTGCCGGGCGCAGAAGGAGGCCGCCGTCGCCGCCGCCGCGTCGCGCGACCTCGCGGGCACCCAGCTCGAGCGCACCAACATCCGCGCACCGTTTTCCGGCGTGGTCGGCGAGCGGCTCGTGGAGCTCGGCGCGTTCGTCGCCTCGCAGTCGCCGGTGGTCACGCTCTACGCGCCCGGGCCGCTGCGGTTGCGCATGACGGTGCCCGAAACGCAGGTCGCGGGGGTGGAGGCGGGCCGGCGGGTCCGGTTCCGCCCGAGCGCGCTCCCCGGCGAAGGGTTCGGCGCCACGGTGCGCTTCGTCAGCGGCGCGCTCCGCGAGCAGACGCGCGACCTGGTGGTCGAGGCGGTGCTGGACGAGGAGGTGCCCGCGCTCAAGGCGGGCATGTTCGGGAGCGCCACCCTGGAGGTCGGCGAGGTGGAGATGGTCACCGTCCCCGAAGCCGCCCTGCGCACCGAGGGGCCCGTGCACCGGCTGTTCACGGTCAAGGACCAGCGTGCGTACGAGGTGGTCGTCCGCGTCGGCCCGACGCGCGACGGCATGCGGGCGGTCACCAGCGATCTGCGCGCCGGCGACGTGGTCGTGGTGGGTCCGCCCCCCGAGCTCCGCGACGGCGGGAAGGTCCAGTAGCATGCAGTGGCTCGCCGAAATCTGCGTAAAGCGGCCGATCTTCGCGACGGTGCTCACGCTCGTGGTCGTGGTGCTCGGCCTCGCCGGGTACTCCCGCCTCGGTGTCGACCGTTTCCCGAAGATCGACTTCCCCGTCGTGACGATCACCACCGTCCTCCCCGGCGCGTCGCCGGAGGACGTGGAGACCGAGCTGACCGACAAGATCGAGGCCGCGGTCAACACCATCGGCGACATCGAAGAGCTGCGCAGCATCAGCGCCGAGAGCGTCTCGATCGTGATCGTGCAGTTCAAGCTCGAAAAGAGCGTGGACGTCGCCGCGCAGGACGTCCGGGATCGGGTGGGGCGCATCCTGACCGACCTGCCCGAGGGGGTGGAGCCGCCGGCCATCGCGAAGATCGACCCCGACGCGTCGCCCATCGTCTACGCGGCGCTCCGGGGCCCAGGGCGCGCCCCCGAGGAGATCACCGAGCTCGCCGACCAGCGGGTACGCGAGGCGCTCCAGGTGCTCCCCGGCGTCGGCCAGGTGCGCATCCTCGGCGGTCAGAAGCGGACCATCCAGGTGTGGCTCGACCCGGTGCGTCTCCGCTCGTTCGGCATGGGCGCGGGCGAGGTGGCGCGGGCGGTCGGCGCGCAGAACATCACCGTTCCCGGCGGTCGGGTCGACACCGGGCGCGACCAGCTCTCCCTCCGCATCTACGGTCGGGTCGAGCGGCCCGACGAGATCGGCGAGCTGCCCATCCGCGTCATGGGGGAGCGCATCGTCCGCGTGAAGGACGTCGCGACGGTCGAGGACGGCGTCGAAGAAGCGGAGAGCGTCGCGCTGTGGAACGGGGAGCCCGCGGTGGTGCTCGCGGTCCGCAAGCAGACCGGCCAGAACACGGTGTCGGTGGCCGACGCCGTGAAACAGCGCGTCGAGGAGCTCAAGGCCGAGCTCCCCGGCGGCTACGACATCGAGATCATCCGGGACGACTCGGCGTCGATCCGCACCGGCACCGACGGCGTGAAGGAGCACCTCCTCGTCGGGTCGCTCCTGGCGGCGCTGGTGGTGCTCGCCTTCCTCGGGAGCGTCCGCAGCACGCTCATCGCGGCCATCGCCATCCCGACCTCGGTGCTCGGCACCTTCGCGGTGATGGCGTGGCTCGGCTACCCGCTCACCACCATCACGCTGCTCGCGCTCGCGCTGAGCGTCGGCATCGTCATCGACGACGCGATCGTGTTGCTCGAGAACATCTACCGCTTCGTCGAGGAGAAGGGCCTGACCCCCGCCGAAGCGGCCGTGCAGGGCACCAAGGAGATCGGCCTCGCGGTGCTCGCGACCACGTTGTCGTTGGTCGCGGTCTTCCTCCCCGTGGCGTTCCTGGCGGGCATCCCCGGCCGGTTCCTCAGCGGCTTCGGCGTCACGATGTCCGTCGCCATCCTGGTGTCGCTCTTCGTCAGCTTCACGCTCACGCCGATGTTGTGCTCGCGGTGGCTGCGTGCCAAGGTCGAGGGCGCCCCACACTCGTTGCTCGAGCGCATGGTCGAGGCGTTCTACAAGCCGGTCGAGCGCGCCTACATGGCCATCCTCCGCTTCGTGATGCGGCGCCGCTGGGTGGTCGTCGTCGCGTCGATCGCTTCGTTGGCCACGATGCCGCTGTTGGGGTCGGTGGCGAAGAAGGGCTTCCTCCCCGTCGACGACCAGGCCCAGTTCGAGGTGTCCGTGCGCGCCCCCGAGGGGCTGAGCATCGCCGCCACGGCGGTGCACGGCGAACGGGTCGCGCGCTCGATCCGCGAGTCGGTGCCGGGCGTGTTCGGCACGCTCGTCACCATCGGCGACGACGACCAGGGCAACGACAACCTCGCCCGGGTCTTCGTCCGCCTCACCGACCCCACCGAGCGCCTGTCCACCCAGGAATCGCTCAAGGACGTGGTCCGCAAGGAGGTCTTCCCCGCCCAGGACCCGGCGCTCCGGCTCTCCGTGAACGACGTGGCCGCCTTCGGCGGCACGGGCCAGTCCACCGCGCGGGTGCAGTACAACGTGACCGGCCCCGACCTGACCCGCCTCGAGACCGTCGCCGCCGCCGTCGTGGGCGAGCTGCGGGGGTTCGACGGGGCCGTGGACGTGGACAGCTCGCTGGTGGTCGGCAAGCCCGAGCTCGGCGTGCGCCTGGACCGGGCGCGCGCCGCGCAGCTCGGGGTGAGCGTGATGGACCTCGCCAGCACCATGCAGCTCCTCGTCGGCGGGCGGAAGGTCTCCACCTACGCCGAGCTCGGCGAGCAGTACGACATCCGGGTGCGCGCCGCGCCCGAGTGGCGCGCGGACGTGCGCCGGCTCGGTTTGTACCCCGTCCCCACGCCCACCGGCCAGATCGTCGCGTTGGCCGACCTCGTGCGCTTCGACGAAGGCAGCGGACCGTCGTCGATCATGCGGCTCAACCGCCAGCGGGTGGTCACGGTGATGGCCAACCCCGCGCCCGGGGTCGGCGACAACATCGTCGGCGACGCGATGGTCGCGACCCTGGCCAAGCAGAAGTTGCCCGCTGCCTACACCGTGCGCCCCTCCGGCCAGGCCAAGCTCATGGCCGAGACCGGCAAGAGTGTGCTCGTCGGTTTCGCGCTCGCGGGCATCTTCATGTACCTCATCCTCGCCGCGCAGTTCGAGAGCTGGGTGCACCCGTTCACCATCCTGCTCTCCCTGCCGCTCACCCTCCCGTTCGCGCTGATGAGCATCGTCCTGACCGGACAGGCGCTCGACATGTTCAGCGTGCTCGGCATCTTCGTGCTCTTCGGCATCGTCAAGAAGAACGCCATCCTCCAGATCGACCACACCAACCAGCTCCGGGAGGAGGGCCACGACCGGCTCGAGGCCATCCTCCACGCCAACCGCGACCGCCTCCGGCCGATCCTGATGACGACGTTGGCGTTCGTGGCCGGCATGATCCCGCTGGTGCTCGCCAAGGGGGTCGGGAGCGGCTTCAACCGCGCGACCGCGGGCGTGGTGGTTGGCGGACAGACGCTCTCGCTGTTGCTCACCCTGCTCGCGGCGCCGGTCGCGTACTCGCTCTTCGACGACGCGCTCGTCTTCGTCCGCCGGGTGGTCGGCACCGTCCGCGCCCGCCTCACCGGGGAGTCGGCATGATGATGCTCATCGGGTGGAACGCCGCGTCGGCCCTGACCCTCGACGAAGCCTGGGAGCGCGCCCGCACCCAGAGCGAAGAGGCCACGATGATCGAGGAAGGCCGGGTGCAAGCCACGGTCGTGCGCACCCAGGCGTGGGCCAGCCTCTCGCCCCGGGTGGCCGTCGCGGGCAACTTCACGCTCAACGAGCGGGAGACGACGATGGACTTCTCGAAGTCCTTCCCCGACGAAGTGCTCACGATGATCGAGCAGTTCACCGGAGAGCCGGTCGACTTCGGCGACCCGCTCGTGATCAACAAGAAGAGCTACTTCGACGCGAGCATCACGATTTCCCAGCCGTTGTTCAACGCGCGCGCCCTCCCGGGTGTCGCCGGCGCCAATGCGTGGGTGCGCGCGGGCGAAGCACAGGCCGAAGCGGCGCTCGGGCAGCTACGGGTCGGGGTGGCCACCGCGTACTGGGGCACCCTGGTCTCCCGCCAGGCCGCCACGTTGGCCGACGACGCGGTGGAGCTCTCCCGGCGCCACGCCGAGCTGGCCGCCACCCTCGTGAAGGCGGGCACGGCCACCCGCCAGAGCGAGCTGCAGGCCCAGATCTCCGTCGCGCGCGCCGAGCGCGACCAGCTCGCCGCCCACGCCCGCCGAGCCCGCGGCGAGCACGTCCTCGCCGAGCTCGTCGGGGTCGAGCCCGAGGTCGAGCTGACCCCGCCGGCACCGCAGGAGGTCCCCTGGGCCACCGCCGACGACGCGTGGACCGCCGCGCAGGCGTCCCGGCCGGAGCTCGCGGCAGCCAAGGCACAGCTCCAGGCGCTCCGCGCGCAGTCCACCGCGGCCGCGTTGGCGTGGTTGCCGACGGTCGACGGGCGCTTCACCGAGGCGTGGACCGAGAACACCGGCTTCTCCGGTGAAGAGAACACCTGGATCGTCGGGGTGAACGCGAGCTGGGTCTTGTGGGACGGCGGCTTTCGGGTCGCCGAGCAGTCGCGCGTGGCCAGCCAGCGCCGCCAGGCCGACGCGGCCGTCGACAAGGCCGCCAGCGACGCCAAGGTCGAGGTGTACGCGGCCTGGGAGGAGCTCGGGCGGGCCCAGGCGGCCCGCCGCGCCGCCGCGCGCGAGCTGGAGCTGGCCGAGGAGAACCTGCGCATCGCCGAGGCCAGCTTCAAGGCCGGCGCCGGCACCCTCCTGGACCTCGACGGGGCGCGGCTCGGCCGCGACTCGGCCGCGCTCGCGGTGTTGGCCGAACAGATGAACGCCGACCTCGCGGCACGCACCCTCTCCCGGGCGGTCGGGCGCCCGTGACCGAGGGCCCGGGGGCGATGCGCCGCGACCGTGCCCGAGGCCGGGCCGGAGCCTGCGCGCATCGCGACGCTGGGCCCGCGGATGAACCACCACCAACCTTGCCTTCAGCGCGCGCGGCGCCCGGACCCCCTCCGCGGGTTCGCCGCGTCCGATCCGGGCGCCAGCAAGTGGGAGCGCAACACTCCCACGGACGCCATCGCCCGGGCCGCCGTCGGATCACCGGGAATGTTGGATTCGAGTTCTCGCGCAATCCGTTCCACCTCCTCCAGCGCCGCGAGTCGGCCGACCGTGCCTGCGGTCCAGTTGGTGGCGATCTCCCATTGGGCGGCGAGGCCCACGCACGGGTCGGACGCATCTCTCGACACCCCCCGGGCCACCTCCACTGCCGCCTCGCTGCCCGAACCCAAGAGTACGGCGTACCGGAGGCGCAGCCACGGGTCCGGCCTCGGGGCGACGAGGGCCGCTTCGAATTCACCCAACACATCCCACCCCAGCGATGACGGGAGCTCCGAAATTGCGAGCGCCGCGTGCGCATCGGGTGGCACTCGGGAAAGCAGCCGGGGCAGGTTGGGGGGGGGGGGGGTGCGGTGGCAGGCCGCGGTGGCTCGATGACGACGGAGCGCCACGCGTGACCACGCACCGCGGGTGGAAGCAGGGGCACGCCGCGTTCGATGATGCCACGGTGCGCGGCGGCCTCGCGCGCCACACAAACCGGCGCGGAGCGGAGGCGCTCAACCACCGCGGCAAACCAGCCTGTCTCCGCCTCCAGAAGCCTCCGGTCCGCGGTCCAACGACGCGGCCCCCACCCTGCGACCTGCCAGTCGCGGCCGGCGGCTTGGAGCTCACGATACGCCTCGTTCAGCCCAGCCTCTGACAACGTCCTCGGTTCATCCGACACCAGGTACGCGGCGTCCGCAGCCACGAGCGCACGTGCGGTCCGGGCGGGAGTCGGATCGAACGCCGCCACGGCCGCACACATCCAGGTCAGGAGGAGCAGGACTGCCTCACGCTCGCCTCAACCAACAGTGCCCGGGGTGTCATTATGGGCCTCATATCACGACTGCCGTTCGCCCTCGACGCGGACCGGCCGCCGGGTCTTGCACGCCTCCAGCCGGTCGCGGGCCGGGCCACACCCATCAACTTCGCCCCCGTGCGGGGCCGCTCGAAGGGCGCCCGGGGATGGTGGACGGGGGCGCCACGGGCTAACGGCGCCACATGTTCGTCCTGCTCCTGGTCGCCTGCGACACGCCGACCGACACCGCCGACACCGCCGACACCGCCGACACCGGCGACACCGCCGACACCGCCGACACCGGCGACACCGGCGACACGGACACGGGCGACACCGCCGACACCGGTCCCCAGCCGTTCTTCGACGAACCGTTCGACACGATGGACACCCGCCGGTGGCTGCCGGCCGACTGGAAGCTCGGGGACACGCAGTTCGACCCGTTCCACGGCCGCGTGGTCGACGGCGGCCTCAACCTTGTCCACGAGAGCGACGGGGCCGGCGCGTGGCTCGGGGCCGAGTTCTACACCTCCGACCTGTTTCGCGGGGGGATGTTCAGCGCGCGCGTCTTCGGTCCGAAGGGCCCGGGCACGGTGTGCGCCTTCTTCTTCTACGGCGAGGCCGACGGCGTGGTCAACGAGCTCGACATCGAGCTGTTGGATGGCGCTGCGTGGTTCTCGGTGTACCGCAACTGGACCGAGGCCGACGGCTACGAGGAGAGCGCCACGCACACCTCGACCATCTGGCCCTTCCCCGACGGGTTCGACGTCTCGGCCGCCCACGAGTGGCGCATGGCCTGGGGGAGCGCCGACGTGCGCTTCTTCGTCGATGGCGACGAGGTCGCCACGCTCGCGCTCGTCCCCGAAGGTGAGATCGCGATGCACATCAACCACTGGACCTCGAGCACCTGGCCCGAGGTGCACGGGCCGCCCACCGAGACCCTGATGTGCCGGTTCGACGGCATCCAGGCGTTCTCGCTCCCGGAGTAGCGGCTACTTCGCGACCGACGGGACGATGTCCACCTGGTCGTACTTCGCCCACTTCTTGGCCTCGTCCCACGGGGCGGGGTCCTTCACACGGCTGGTGACCGCCATCTTGCTGGCCTCGAAGAAGCCCTCGACCGTGCGGAACATGAAGCTGTTGTCGATCCAGCAGGCGCGCATGCAGCCCTCGCAGGCGCCCGCTTCGAGCAGGCGTTTGCGCTCGTAGACCGCGGAGTGGAAGTACTCCTCGAAGCCGGGGTCGAGGAAGTGCATGTGCTGGTGCTCGGTGCGGTGGCACACGGCGAACTGGCCGTTAGGCGACACGCTGAAGTACAGCCGGCCGGCGTCGCAGCCCTCCGCGGGGAAGCGCCCGGTCTTCAGGTACAGGCGACTGGCCTCGAGGTACGGCGTACTGTTGAGGATCGGCCAGCCTTCCTTCTTCATCCGGATGAGCGCTTCGTAGGCGCGGTCGATGCGATCCTGGATCTGCTGGGCGCTGTCGCTGACGTTGAGGCCCATCTCCGGGCGGTAGCGGACAAAACGTGCCTCCCAGTTACGCACGCCGTCCTTGGGATCGGCCAACAGCTCGATGGGCAGGAACGAGATGTGAAAGCCGATGTCGGCGGCGAACTTCACCATCTCGGGGAGCTCCTCGAGGTTGAGGTTGCTCACCACGCAGTTGATGCTCGGCAGACCGTCGGTGCCCTTCACGAGCTGCCCGATCGTGGTCATGCTCTGGACCGCTTCGACCCAGCTCCCGTCCTTCTCGCAGACGTAGTCGAACCGGGCCGGGTAGAGCGAGTCCAGCGAGATGGAGAAGCTGCGCACCCCGTAGCGCACACACTTCTCCAGGCGTTCGCGGCCCACGCCGACGCCGTTGGTGAGCACGCGCGTCTGCAGCCCGGCGTCGACGAACGCCTTGGCCGCCTCCTCGAGGTAGTCGCAGGCGAAGGGCTCGCCGCCGCCGATCGAGAGCTGCACCACGCCGAGCCGGCGCATCTTCTGCGCCATCTGCTCGATCTGCGGGAGCTCCAGCTCCTCCTTGCGGTTTCCGTAGCGCCAGATGCCGCACATCTTGCAGGTGAGGTTGCAGCGGTGGGTGATGCCGAAGTGGGCGTACACCGGCACCTTTCGGGTGACGAACGCCTGGGCGACACGCGCGTACCCGCGAACATCGAGCTTCATGGGGGGCTCCAGAGGGTGCGGGCGCCCACGCGGGCGACCTCGATCACCGCGGGCTTGTCGAGGTTGTAGAGGAAGTTCGCCTCGGCGCAGGCGGTGTCGGTGCATGCCTGGCAGCCAGGGTCGCGCAGCCCGGCGAACGCCACGTCGAAGCCATGGTCCCGGACGTTGTGGGCGGCCCGACCGTCGATGCGCGGCACGCACCCGTAGACCCCTCCGTCGGCGTCGACCACGCACGACACCTGCCCGGCCATACACCGCAGGTCGTCATGGGGCATGGGGTAGGTAGAAGCCCCATAGTCCGGCCATGCGCGGAGGTAGCGGAGCACACGCTCGCTCATGTCCACCGGGCGCCCGGCGGCCTTGGCGGCCATCAGCCCACCCAGCGCCTCGCGGAGCACGTCGGCCGGGGCGAGCTGGCGCCGCGCCGCGCGGCTCGCCAGGCCACCCTGCGCCTGGGCGACCTGGAAGACGGCGCCGTGCCCGTGGGCCTCGGCGTGCTGCAAGACCCACTCCACCGCGCCGATCGTCGACTTGCACAGGACGGTGACCGTCCCGACGCGCAGCCCGGCGGTGCGCGCCGCTGCGAGCCCGGCCAGCACCCGGGCGTGCGCGCCGGGCTCGGTGAGGTGGTCGTGGACCTCGGGAGGGCCGTGCAGTCCGACCATGACCTTGGTGAGGCGCCCGAGCTCGCCGACCCGCTCCGGCAGCGCGTGGCCGTTGGTGTCGAGCACGGTCCACATGCCGTGCTCGGCGCACCGATCGACGATCGCGCCGAGGTCGGCGCGCACCAGCGGCTCCCCCCCGGTGAGGTTGACGCGCGTGGTCCCGAGCACCGCGAGGTGGTCGATCATCGCGAGCACTTCGGCCGTCTCGAGCTCCGGGCGGGTGACCTGGGGCAGGCCACACGTGGCGCACGAGCTGTCACAACGGCGCGTCAGGAGCAGGGTGACCGCGAGCGGCACCCGCCGCCCGGTGAGCCGGAAGCGGGCCGCGCCCACGGCCGACTTGACCAGGGCGCGGCGCACTTGCGGCCCGGTCGTCACGTGCCGAGCTCGCGGACGGCCTGGCGCACGGCCTCGGCGATGTGACGGGTGTCGCGATCGTCCATGCGCGGGTGCACCGGCAGGTGGAGCTGGTCGCGCACGATGACCGCGGCGTTGGGCTGCGGGCGGCGGTGCTCGGGGAAGAGCACGTGATCCGAGCAGTCGCTCATGTACCCGACGGTGGTGTCGACACCGCGGCGACGCAGCGCCGCCATCAGCTCGGCCCGCCGCGGGTGGTGGATGACGAAGCTCATGTAGATGGGCTCGGCGCCCGCCGGGTACTCGGGCGTGAGGATGCCAGCGACGTTGGCCAGCGCGTCGTCGAGCGCACGGCCGTTGCGGATGCGTGCCCCGTTGAGCGCCTCGATGCGCTCGAGCTGCTTGAGGCCGACCGCCGCCTGCACCGCGCGCGGGCGTGCCTTCTGGAAGCTCGTCGGCACCCCGTCGTAGCGGACCTCGGCCTCGCCGAAGCGTTCGTGCAGCGGGTCGGAGCCGAGCTTGTTGCCGAGCACGATCGCCGGGTGGAGCGTCCACGGGTACAGGTAGGGGTGGGTCGCGAACATCATCGCGAGGCCGGTCATCGCTTCCTTCGCCGCGCGCTCCATCGGCCCGTAGGTCGTGGCTTCCATCGCCGCGCGCACGTGCGCCGCGACCGCGTCGTCGTTGGTGGTGATCATCGCGCCGGACAACGTCGTGATGTTCTTGGTGAGGCCGAACGTGTAGTAGCTGACGTCGCCGAGGTTGCCCGCCCTGACGCCCTTGTAGCGGGCGCCGGTGGACTGGGCGCAGTCCTCGATGACCTTCAGGCCGTGCTTGCGCGCGATCGCGACGATGGGCTCCATGTCGCAGGGCGTGCCATACAGGTGGGTGGGCACGACCGCCTTGGTCTTCGGCGTGATGGCCGCTTCGAACGCGGCGGGGTCGAGCACGTGGGTGCGCAGCCCCACGTCGGCGAAGACCGGTCGGATCCCCACCGCGGCCGCCATCGACGGAATGGCGAAGTAGGTGAGCGCCGGGACCACCACCTCGTCGCCGGCCTCGATGCCCAGCGCCCGCAGAATCAGGTAGAAGGCGTACCGCGCCGACGGGGTCATCACCGCGTGCTTCGCACCGATGAACCTGGCGAAGGTGCGCTCGAAGTCCGCCACCACCTCCGGGTCGGCGGGCTTGCGCAGGAGCGTGCGCGCGGAGACGAACGCCTCGGCGGGGCTGAAGCTGGGGCTGAAGCGGGGAATGCGGCCGAAGTACATGAGGGCTCCTGAGCCTACCGGCTGGGCGCGATGGGCTCAACGATCGGGGTGATGCGGTTGCCGCGCGCGTATGGCGGGACACGCCGTCGGGAAAGGGTGGGCGGGTTATCGCCGCGCGATGGCCGTGCTCGAAGTCCTGACCGTCCCCCACCCCGTGCTGTCCAAGAAGTGCCGTCCCGTCGGCCCTGGCGAGTTCGGCGAGGACCTGGCGCGCTTCATCAGCGACCTGGCGGAGACGATGTACGCCGCCCCCGGCGTCGGGCTCGCGGCCCCGCAGGTCGGCGATCTCCGCCGGGTGGTGGTCGTCGATCCGGGCAACAGCACCAGCGAACAGGACGACGACGGCCGGCCCACCAACCCCCGCTTCCTGGCGCTGGTCAACCCGCAGATCATCGAAGCGAGCGCCGAGAAGATGATCTACGAAGAAGGCTGCCTGTCGGTGCCCGACTTCGAAGAGAACGTG
Organism: Pseudomonadota bacterium; assembly: GCA_005776735.1. Lineage (GTDB taxonomy): Bacteria > Myxococcota_A > UBA796 > UBA796 > SXON01 > SXON01. Next base: position 1,976 of record SXOM01000277.1, on the reverse strand, counting down.
ACCCGCCCGCGCAAGGTGCACATCCGCTACCTCGACGAGTCGGGCAAGCCGCACCAGAAGTGGTTCGAAGGGTACGACGCCATCGTGGTCCAGCACGAGATGGACCACCTCGACGGCGTGGTGATCCTCGACCGGGTGAGCCGCCTGAAGAAGGGCCGCTACCTCCAGAAGCGCCAGAAGGTCAGGGTCCGCGCCGACGGGACGCTCGAGTACTGAGGGCGGCGCGCCGGGACCGGCCGCGTGGGTGCGACCGAGGCCGCCGCGCGCCGCGGCGGGGGGGGCGACACAACTCCGATCTCTGGGGCGAGAGATCCGAGTTCTGTCGCCGCTGCGAGCGGAATGGGTCGCGACGGGTGGCGTCGCTCGACGCGCGAGCGCCGCCCCCAGCGGCCCGGGGGGGCGACACAACTCCGATCTCTGGGGCGAGAGATCCGAGTTCTGTCGCCGCTGCAAGCGGAATGGGTCGCGACCGGTGCTGTTGTTTGTCGAGTCGGCCGCGATTCGCGACGTTCGCCCGTGAAGCGGCGCCGCTCGACGCGCGAGCGCCGCCGCGAGCGGCCCGGGGGGGCGACACAACTCCGATCTCTGGGGCGAGAGCTCCGAGTTCTGTCGCCGCTGCGAGCGGAATGGGTCGCGACCGGTGTTGGCGTTGGTAGAGTGGGCCGAGATTCGCAGCGTTCGCCCGTGGAGCAGCGCCGCTCGACGCGCGCGCGCCGCCCCCAGCGGCCCGGGGGGGGCCGCGATTCGCGGCGAAGCGGCGACACCCCTCCCACCCCGGATATGGTGGCCGCGACGGCGAGGCGTGTGGGATGCTGATCCTCTGGGGCCTGCTCGGCTGCGGGCAGCCCATCGACACCGGTGACGACACCGGGGACACCGAGACCGGCGACCCCGGCCGCGACTACGACGGCGGCGCCTTCCTCTACGGCGCCGACATCCTGGAGTTCGACCTCACCCTCGACGACGCCGCGCTCGCCGCGCTCGCCGCGGAGCCCCGAGAGGACGTGCACGCCACCTTCTCGTTCGAGGGTGCGTCGTGGGACGTGGGACTGCACCTCAAGGGCAGCGAGAACGGGAGCTTCCGCGACATGAGCGGTAAGGCCTCGTTCAAGATCGACTTCCACCAGTGGAACTACGACGCGGACCTCCACGGCGTGCGGCGGGTCACGCTCAACAACATGGTCCAGGACGGCACCATGAGCCACGAACACGCCGCGTACTGGCTCTTCGCTGCGATGGGCGTCCCCTCCCCCCGGCACGGCTACGCCGCGGTGACCGTCAACGGCGAACTGTTCGGCCTGTACGGGGTGGTCGAGGCCACCGACGAGCAGCTCGTCGACCGCCTGTTCCCCGACGACGACGACGGAAACCTGTACGAAGGCGGGTACGGGGCCGACCTCGAGGAGCACCGCGACGCGCTGTTCGACGTCAAGGAGCAGAAGGAGGCCGAGCCGCTCGCGAGCCTGTCCGCGCTCATCGCCGAGGTGGTGGCAGTGGCGCCGGACGGCGTGGCCGCGCTCCTGGACGACCGCTTCGACCGCGAGGCTCTCCTGGACCTGTGGGCGGTGGAGCTCGTCGCGGCCGACACCGACGGGTACGCCACCGCGGGGAACAACTTCCTGCTGTACCACGCGCCCCTCGCCGACCGGTGGAACATGATCCCGTGGGGGCCGGACCAGGCGTTCACCGAGACGAACTTCGACATCTACGCCGAAGAGAGCGTATGGGGAGGCGGCATCGGCCGGCTCGCCGAGTTGTGCCGTGCCGACGCCGTGTGCAGCGCCGCGCTCGACGAGCGGATCGCCGCCGTCCTCACCGTGTGGGAAGCGGGCCCGTTCGTCGCCTACGTCGACGCCGAGACGGCCCGCATCGAGTCCGCCTGCCGGGCCGACCCCCGCAGCGCGTGGGGCGACTACGGGTGCCGCGACGCCCAGGCGGCGATGCGCGAGTGGATCCGCATGCGTCCGGACCAGGTG
>SXOM01000276.1 GCA_005776735.1 Pseudomonadota bacterium | reverse complement strand
CGCGCGGACGGCGGCGCCGCTCTGGCGCCGGACCGGCCGCCGAAGCCGGCCCGACCTGCCGGCGGGTCGCGGGCCGGGCCCCAAGGGGTCCCCTCAACGTGCCCCACCGAGGCCGGCGATCGCCGCCCAGCCCGCCCCCGCCGCCGCGTCGCACAGGCACCGGCTCAAGAGCGCCCGATCGACGCGCACGTCGACCGGATCGGCGTCCGCGGCGGAGCGCACCGCGGCCGCGGCGGGATCGGGCTCGCGGGAGAAGCACGTCCACAGCTCGCACGCCCACGCGAAGGTCTCCCGGTGTCGGAGGTCGACCCGGAAGAGCGGCTCGCGCCCTGGCGAGAGCCCGGCCCGCGCGCGCGGCACCGCGTGGAGGAGGTGGGCGACCTCGTGCACCAGGACGTCGGTACGCGGGCCCGGCGTGAACGCCGCTGGCAGGACGTACCCGACCGCGGCGTGCGAGATGCCCTCGAGCTCGGGGATGTCGTCGGCCAGGGTGGGCGCCCCCATCGCGTCGAGGAGGAGATTGGCCAGGTCCCAGGCCGTGCGCGGCGAGAGGTCGGCCGCCAGCTCGCGGAACGACGCGGGCGTGACCACCCGGACACAACCGGAGAGGCACTCCAGCACGACGGGCGCTTCGGCCCCGAGGAGCCCGCGGACCATCGGCTCGGCCCGCTCCCGCACCCGGCCGGCGACGTCGGTCGGCGCCTCGCCCACCGACAGGGGCGCCGACTTCGCACGCCACCGCACGATGCGCCCGAGCACCTCGCGCGCGGCAGCTTCGCCCTCGCGGCGCCGCTCGGCCGGGGTGCCCGACCAGTCGGCCCACGCACGGGGGAGCCGACCCGTGCCGAGGAAACGTTCGATGACCTCGTCGGGCACCGCCATGCCGACCCCGGTATCCCGGCGGGATATCGGCCCGCGTGCCCTGGTCCTTCCTCCTCGTCGCGTGCACGGTGCCGGCCGGCGACTCGGCGGGCCCGCACCGCGACGGCGAACCCGACACCGCCGACTCCGCCGACTCCGCCGACTCCGCCGACTCCGTCGTCGGCGGCGGCCCGTGCGCCGCCTACGGCGCGGCAGTGGCCACCGGTACCGTGGCCGACCCCACGCTGGACGAGCTGTCCGGCCTCGCGGCGAGCCGCCTCAACCCGGGGGTGCTCTGGACCCACGAGGACTCCGGCGGGGCCCCGGAGCTGTACGCCCTGGACCCTACGGGGCAGCGCGTGGCGACCCTGACCCTCGACGGGGTCACCAACACCGATTGGGAGGACCTCGCGGTGGCCGAGTGCGCGGCGGGCTGGTGCCTCCACGTCGGCGACATCGGCACGCTCGGGACCGATCGCGACACGTTCGCCGTCCTGACGGTCCCGGAGCCGCTCTTGAGCGGCGCCTCCACCCTCACCGCCACGCCCGAGGTCCGCACGTTCCGGTACCCCGAGGGGCCCGAGGACGCCGAAGCCCTGGCCGTGGACGCCGCGGGTCGCCCGCTGGTGTTGACCAAGCGCACGGACGCGACCACGCACCTCTACCGCCTGGACGACGGCGCCGACGTCTTGACGCCGCTCGCCACCCTGGCGACCGGCCCGTCCGACGAAGACCTCGCCGCGCGCGTGACCGCCGCCGACCTGTGGCTCGACCCGCCGCGGCTCTTGGTCCGCACCTATTTCCACCTCTACGAGGTCGACCTGACCGCCCCCGAAGCGCCGGGCGACCCCGTCGAGCTCGCCGCGGCCGTCGAGTTCCAGGGCGAAGCCGTGGCGTGGGCGCCCGACGGGGGGTTCTGGCAGGTGTCGGAGTGGCAGTCGCCCACGCTCTGGCACACCCCCTGCGCCGAGGCCACACCGTGACGACGCTCGTGTGCATCGTGCTCGCGGCCTGGGGTGCGGAGGTCGGGCCCGAGGATGCGGGCACCGTCGACGTGGTATTGAAGCGGCCCGGCGCCCGGGTCGCGCTCGCCACCGAGTCCGGCTCGGGCTTCGCCGTGCACCGCGAGTTCACCGACGTGTGTGCGAGCCCGTGCAGCGTCCCTCTCCCCGCCGGCCCGGTGCGCCTTCGCCTGACCGCCGCCGGCGCGCCCCCCTACGAAGAACACCTCCGCCTGCAGCCGGGCGAGACCGTACGTGTGTCAGGAACCCTCGGCTCCCGCCCGCTGGTGGCGGTCGGGACGGGCATCGCCGGCGCGGCCGTGGCGCTGTCGTGGGCGCGTACCGTCCTCACCGGCGTGCTGATCGTCGAGACCGTGGAGAGCGGCGCGCCGTCCGCCGCCGCGCTCGAGGCCAACCTCGTCACGGCCGTGGCCGCCGGGAGCGGCCTGGTGGTGGGCACCACCCTCATCGTGAGCGGGCTGCCCCGCGTCCGGATCGAACGGACACCGGGCCTCGCGGTGTGGGCCGGGCCGAACGCGGTGGGCGTGGTTGCGACGTTCTGACTCAGCACGGAACGTCGCCGAAGGTCGAGGGGGTCACCAGGCCCTCCACCGGCTCGCCGCGAACGCTCGCGCCCTCGATCCGCAGCGTGCCGGAGTAGAAGTGCTGGATGACGCCGCAGCCGTTGTCCGTCGGTGTGCCATACGGGGAGAGGTCCAGGCTCACCACTCCGCCGTCGACAGGAACCTCGTCCAGGATGGCCGCGGGGAACCAGTCGCTGCACTCGTCGATCCAATCGAGTTCGCCGACCGGCGCCACCTCCCACCACTGGAACTCGTCGGCCACCAGCGAACGCTCCAGGAAATAGGGCTGGTCGGCTTCGTAGTCGCTGCGGTCGAGATCGAGGTGCAGCGTCCACAACTCGTAGCTGCCCACCTGACCATAGGCGTAGACCCAATGGCAGCCACCGCCTCCGTATACAAGATCCAGCGCGGCCCGCGCCACCGGCCAGGTCGTGTCCGAGTCCTGCACCTCCGGAGGGCTGGCGCACGCCACCCAGAGCGCCAGGGTGATCACGGGAAGTTGACCGAGGCCGTAGGCGGCGTGCAGTCGACCCACTCGCCGTCGATCTTCTCCATCCCGAAGTCCTCCTGCTTCGCGGGATAGGCCGCGTGCCCTCCAACCGTCAAGCCACAATGGCGCGTAATTCGCGGAACGAGCTGCCCTGGCCGGAGGGCAGCAGGCCCCGCGACACGACGTGACGAACCCCGGCGTCGCGCCGCTGTCCCCCGGCGGATGCCTCCCCTCTCCGTCCTGGCCTGGTTGGCCGTCGCCTGCGTCCGCCCCTCCACCCGCCCCGACGTGTCCGCGCCCGAGCGGCTCTACACCCTCGGCTACGGCGACTCGTTGTGGGGCGTCGCCTCCGCCTACGACGTCCCCGGGGGGTACCCCGCCATCGCCCGGGCCAACGGCATCCGCGATCCCGACCGGGTCTATGCGGGTGACAAGCTCACCATCCAGACCCACGAGCCGAGCCTGCCGCGCGTCGCCCAGTGGAGCGAAGCGCCGAAGTGGGGCGCGTGTGCGATGCAGGCGGCCGCCGCGTGGTCGTCGAGCGCGCCGGGCTGCACGAGCCTGCGTTGCGTCGACACCGGCGCCGGGAGCAGCGTGTGCGCCTGCCCCGGCGCCCAGCCCCACGAGGACGCCCTGGTGGTCGCGACCCCGCGCGCCGCCCCGGAGCGCATCCCGCTCCGGAACCCGACGCCATGGTGGTACGAGGCCGGCCCGACCGGCGAGCCGGAGCGCTCCGCCGAGACGCTCCTCGGCGCCAAGGTGCAGCTCGACGCGGACGCGCCGCTGGAGACGATCGTGAGCTGGCGAACCCACCTGGGCGACGTGGGGATGTCGCAGGGCGTCGGGCTCATCGTCGACCACGACGGCACCGCCGGACCGGTGATGCGGCTCGATCACTTCGGCATCGGCTCGGCCGTCCAGGCGGGGAACCACTGCGACGTGCTCGCGACCGAGTGGGAGCTCGCCGACGAGAGCCGCACGTCGGGCTGGGGCTACTACCTGACCGCCCGGCGCTTCGGGTTCGCCGACGGGGCCCTGGTCCCCCAGGACGCCGGCCTGATCGTCCGGCGCCTGCGCCGCTCGTTCGTGCCCACCTTCACGCCGTTCGGCACCGGCCGCGTCGGGGCTCCGTCGATCGACCTCGGGGGACCGGGCGCGCGCACCCGGAGCACCGAGCCGCTCCTGGAGGCCCCGGTGATCGCCACGCAGGCGCACACCATCCGCGCCGCGAAGCGCGAACATGGGGTGCTGATCGTCGACCTGGACGGCACCGAGACCCGCGTCGACCCGGAAGGCGGCGAGGTCCTTCGCCTCGGCGACCGCAGCTCGGGGCGACTCTACCCCGCGGCCTACGCCCCGGGGAACGACCGCAGCCTGCGCGGGCGCACCGCCGAGCTCCGTTACTACCGCACCGTGTGGGGGGAAGCGTTCGCGGTCTTGTGGGTGTAGGCACGGCGCCGGGCGCACGCCCGCCCCGATCGAGGTCGGGACGGTCGCGGTGCGCCCGCCAGACAAGGCCCGCCGAGGACTACCAGAGGACGGGGTTGGTGGTCGCGCCCCACCAGGAGCCGTCGAGGCGGCGGGTGCTGGACGAACGACCCGTGGTCGCGTCGATGACGATGGACTTGTTGCCGCTGGTGAAGCCGTACAGGTCGCCGTAGGCGTAGCCGAGCGCGTAGACGCCGTAGGTGCCGATGCTGCCGAGCTCGGTGGCGACGCCGTTCTGGGGGTCGACCTGCACGAGCATGTCGTCGCCGCTGCCTTCGACCGACCAGTAGAGGTAGCCGTCGGGGAGGCCCACGATGTCGCCGGAGCTCGTGAACTTGGCGCCGCCCAGTCGGGACTGGCGGTAGGTGGTCAGGTCGATCGTGACCACGCCGGCGTCGCCGGCCGCGACGAGCGTGCCGTCGGAGACGAAGGTGAGCGCGTTCTGGGAGTCGTCGAGCTCGGCCAGCCACTCCACCGCGGCGGTGGCGGGCGTGATGCGGTACAGCTCGGTGTAGGCGACGCCGTACATGTGACCGCTCAGGTCGATCGCGATGTCGGTCATGGACGACACCGTGACGCCGCGCTCCTTGAAGACACCGATCTCGGTCGCGACGTTGGTGGCGGGATCGTAGCTGTAGAGCGTGCTGCCGGAGTTGATGTAGATCGGCTCGGTGGCGACCTCGGGATCGTCGGTGTCGACCCGGCCGCCGCCAGTGTCGTCGCCCGTGTCGCCCGTGTCGGCGGTGTCGGTGCCGGGGTCGAACTCGCCGGTGTCGCTGTCGCCGCCGCCCTCGGGCTTCTGGGTGGCCTGCAGATCGTAGTCGGTGCAGGCGAAGAGGCCGAGCGTGAAGAGCGTGCCGAGGCGGGACATCACGGACTCCGGGCTGGGCGCGGGCTAACGCCGTCGGCCGCTGGCGCAAGCGCCGCGCGCGGCGGTTTCACACGGCGGGAAGGAGCGCCTCGACCTCGCGCCACCAGCCGGCGGTGTCGGCCGCGTCGGCGGGCTTGAGCGGGACGTCGAGCTCCTCGACCACGACGCTGTCGCGGCCCACCTCGCAGCGGCGTCCGGGCACCAGGACCCGCCCACCGTCGAGCACGAGCACCCGCAGGGCCGTGCCGTCGCCCTCGAGCAGCACGTCGACGAGCTTGCCGACCTCGGCGCCGCGCCGGGTGATGCAGCGCGCGCCGAGCCACTCCGAGATCCACAGGCGGTCGTCGAGCTTGCCCCGCGCGTCGCCCGCCGGCTCGGCCGCATCCGCGTCGCGGACGATCACGAAGTCCCGACCGAGGCGCTCCATCGCCGCCACCTCGATGCCGCGGCGGCCGCCCCAGAAGCCGGGGGCGCGCACGGTGTACCCGATCGCGACGAGCCCCTCGACGCTGATGAGCACGTCGTCGAGCTTGCCGACGTACACGCCGTCGGCTCGACCCACCACGGGCAGGCCCCGGACCGCGCCGAGGCTGACCAGGCGTCGTGCGGGGGGCGGGCCGCTCATCGTGCCTCCCGTCGCGAAGCCCACAGCGCCGCGTAGTCCATGCGGTTCTTGCGCGCGTAGTGGGCGGCGGACCACCGTTCGGGGGAGACGACGAGGAGCCACAGGTTGCGGAGTCGCGCGCGCATCGGGGCGACGATATCCCGCCCCGATGATGACCGCGCTGGCCGAAGCGGGCCTGCTCCCGCTCGCCGACCGCCCCTACGAAGACACCCTGGCGCTCAAGGCGGGCTGGGTCAAGGAGGCGTTCTCCCGCCGCGGGCTCCAAGCCGACGTGCGCCCCACGGTCCCCTCCCCGCGCATCGCTGGGGCCCGCGCGCGAGTCAAGGTCCGGGCCGACGACGCAGGGCGGCTCGGCTTCTTCCGGCCGGGCACCCACGAATTCGTCCACGTGCCGCTCGCGGGGCTCGTGCGGCCCGAGGTCGCGGCCGAAGCGGCGCGGCTCGAGGCGCTCGGCACCGCGCGTGGGGAGTTCGAGCTGCGGAGCGACGGCGAGCGCGTCGTGGTCGTCGCGGAGGCACCGGTCATGGGTGCGCGGGACATCGCGATCCGCGGCCGTTCGGTCCGCGGCGACGCCACGCTGCGCATCGATGGGCTGCGGGTGTCGCCCGGGAGCTTCTACCAGGTGAACCTCGAGCTCAACCGCGCGCTCGCCGCGACCGTCGACGCGCGGATCGCCGGGGCCGCCCCCGCCGGACTGCTCGACCTGTATGGCGGCATCGGCAACTTCAGCGTGGGCGCCGCCCGGCGCGGCACCGCCGTGGTGCTGGTGGAGTCCTCGCCCGATGCGGCGTCCGACGCGCGCCACAACCTCGGCGCGGGCGCCACTGTCATCAAGGGGGACGCTGGGCGGGTGCGCGCGGGCGAACACCTGGCCGACGTCGTGATCCTCGACCCGCCACGTGCGGGCGCGCCGGGGGTGCTCGCCACGCTGGCGCTCGTGCGGCCGAGGGTCATCGTGTACGTGAGCTGCGACCCGGTGAGCCTCGCGCGCGACGTCGCCTCGATCGAGGGGTACGACCTCGCCCACGTCGAGCCGTGGGACATGTTCCCGTTCGCCGAGCACGTGGAGACGCTGGTGGTCCTGGAACGCGGCGCGGCGCCGGGGGTCGACGCGCGGGGTCGGCTCAAGCACAGGCGCTTGTAAGGGCGCTCGCAACCCGCGGCGTGCGGCGGGCCCCGTGGCGACCCGCCGGATACCAGCCGGCCATGATCCGCAAGCTCCTCAAGCGTGTCCTCGGGCGGCAGTCCGCGCCGCCGCCCCCGGCCCCCGCCCGCGCCGCGCCTCCCCCGCGCCCCGCGATGGTGGAGCCGCGCCAGCACGATCACGGCCACAGCCACGACCACGGCGGCGGCCACGACCACGGCCACTCCCACGGCGGCGACGACCACGCCCCCGTCGGCCAGGGCATCCGCGTCGAAGAGTCCGACACCCCCAACCCCAACGCGCACAAGTTCACCTGCTCGGTGACGGTGATCGAGAAGGGCTCGGCGTCGTTCAACACCGGCGAAGAGGCCGCCAGCCACCCCATCGCCCGCTACCTCTGGCAGCTCGGCGGCATCAAGGGCATCTTCGCGGTCAAGGACTTCGTGACGGTCACCAAGGCCCCCGAAGCCGACTGGGCCGCGCTGTCACCCCGCATTCCCGACGCGATCCGCCGCGGGCTCGTCGAGCGCGACGGCGCCTGAGCCGGCGGCGGGCCGGGCACGACGCGGCGACCCGGGGCGCGGGCCGGCGTTGTGGAACGGCCAAACGCCCGGCGTGGGGGCGGGACGAGGTCACGCCCGGGTCCTGCCGGGCCGGGTGAAATTGGCGCTCGCTCCCCCGCCGGGTCGCCGCAAGCGGCGACCCGGCGCTCCGCTCAGCCAATTCCCCCCGACCCGTCACCCGCCGCGTCACCGAACCGACCACCCGGGGGCGGCGTTTGGCACAACGGCGGAACGCCGAACCGCGAGGGTCTTGCTGCACCGGCCCACGGTCGGTGAGCGAGGCGGTGTCACACTTCGAGCGGGTTTGGGTGGGCGTGGCGGCGGGCGGGAGCCGGCGCGGCGTCAGTGGGGAGCGCGAGGGGTGGGAGCACCGGCCCGAGGTCGGTGAGCGAGGCGGCGTCGCACTTCGAGCGGGGTTGGGTGGGCGTGGCGACGGACGGGAGCGGCGACGGGGCGAGCGCGAGGGGGGCTGCCTGAAATCCACCGGCGCGGAAATCCGCCGGGGCTCATGCACCGTAAGCCCCTCCGGATTTCCATAGCCGCGGCGTAAGCCCCCTCGGATTTCCGTTTTTGGTCGCCCGCGCGGCCCGGGAGCCTGAAAAGTGCAGGTTCGCTCGTGGCAGCCGCGCCGCCGGCGTGCCCCGGAGGGCGAAGAACGGAAATCCGGGGTGGCTTATGCCCGCCTCGCGGAAATCCGGCGGCGCTCATGATTCATAAGCGCCGGAGGATTTCCGCCTCGCGCCTCGCGCCTCGCATCGCCGACGGGCGCCCGCCCGCCTCGGCTGGCGACCCGACCGGTCGCGGGGCGCCCGCCAACGTCGCACCCACCTCAGCCCCACGTGGGCGTCGAGGGGGGCGGGACGAGGTCACCCCCGGTCCTGCCGGGCCGGGTGTAGTGGCGTTCGCTCCCCCGCCGGGTCGCCGCAAGCGGCGGCCCGGCGCGCCTCGCGCCTCCCGCCTCAGCGCCTCCGCGCGGCGAGCCGCTCGGCGCACCGCGGTTGGATGCGCTCGGACAACACCCGCGCGAGCGCGTCGTGCCCCGCGGCGCTGAAGTGCACCATGTCGCTGAACAGCGCGTCGGGCACGAGCCCTCCCGCCTCGGCGAGGAGCGCCGGCAGGTCGACCACCTCGGCGGCCGGCACCGCGCGCACGGCGTCGTCGATCTCGGGAGTGGACCGGAGCGGGATCGCGTCGTACCGCCGCGCCTGCCCGTAGGCCTCGACCGCTTCGGGCCCGCGGCCCGCCGCCTGCAACGCACGCGCCCGCACCCACCACGCCCCGGCGTGCGTCCGGTCCTCGGCCAGCGCGAGGTCGGCGCCGGCCAGCGCGGCCGCCGCGTCGCCGGCCTCGAGCAGGCGGAACGCGAGGAGCACCCGCTCGTCGACCAGGCGGCCACGCTCCAGGTCGACGTCGACCACCGTCGCCAGGGGTGACTTGCCCGAGTTGGAGATCGGCACCACCTGGATGACCGGGACCTCGCCCGCTGCGCGCACCAGGGCGGTGAAGTTCTCGCGGAGCTCGGCGGCAATGGCGGGCTGCTGGTCGACGCGCACCACCGCGGCCGCGACCCGCAGACCCTCGGCCGCTTCGCGTTTGCCGGTCGAGGTGACGCCTTGCAGGAGCCAGGTCGTGGTGCGCACCAGCGCGCTCCCCTGCGCCCACAAGACCCACCGCGCGATGCGCTGGTCGCGCTGGACGACCTCGTCCGGCGCGCCGAAGCTCCACTGCGCGAGGTCGTTGTGGCCTTCGTAGACCACCAGGACGTCGGGGTGGTAGCGCAGGGCGTCCTGTCCCCGCAACGTGGTCGCCAACGACGTGGCGCCGGGCACCCCGAGGTTGACCACCTCGACCGGGACCGCGCCGAGCGTCGCCCGCTCCGGCCACCCGCGGTGGCCGGGCAGGCGCACCGACGAGCCGCCGAGGAACATCACCCGGCACGCCTCGCCCACCTCGGCGGGGAACGTCTGCGGACCGAAGCGCCCGGTGTCCTCCTCGCAGAGGGTGACGGTCCCCTCGGCCTCGCGGAACCAGCAGCCCGTGAACCCGGTCCGGTAGACGCTGGTGGTGCTGGCCTGCCACGGCCCCAGGCGACACCCGAGCTCCAAGAGCCCCGCCACGGCCACCAGGACCACGAAGCTGAAGCCCAAGCGGCGCAGGCGGGGGTGCATGTCCCCCCGCTGCTAACTACTGCGCGACGGAGAGGTCGACCTCGTAGCCGAGTACGCCGACGTCGCCGCCGACGTCCTTGCTGCCGGTGTACACGGCGCGGATCGACCCGTCCTTCTCGATCTTCCCGCTCCAGCTCACCGAGCGGCCGTCGGCCATCATGCTGCCCGACAGGGTGTCGCCCGAAGCGGCCCCGGTCCAGGTGACCTTCATGTCGCCCGACGCGTCGGGGTTGTTCTGAAGCCGGCAGGTGCCGTTGAGGTAGATCTGGCCGCCGCTGGCGGCGCCGTCGAGGGTACCCTCGCAGGTGTCGCTGGCCCCCATCGAAGACGCGGTGACCTTCGCGGAGAAGCGCCCGTGCCACGCACCGTCGGGCAGGCCGGTGCCGCCCATCGACGAGGAGCCGGAGCCGGTCCCGGTGATGAGGGACATGTAGTACGTCCAGTCCCAGCCCGTGCCGGGGTCGGTGTGGCAACCGGCGCCGCCCCCCGACCCGCCGGAGCAGCCCGGCACCTCGTTGTGCCCGATGATGTGGGCGCGGTCCTTGGGGATGCCGTAGCGGTCGCAGATGTCGCGCACCAGCTCGGCCGACCGGCGGTACAGGGAGTCCGTGTACCACTTGCCCGGGTCTTCGACGTAGCCTTCGTGCTCGATGCCGATGCTCTTGGCGTTGGTGTCCCAGTGGCCGGCGTGCCACCCGACATCCTCCTCCTGCACCATCTGGGTGATCTCGCCGTCGGAGGAGCGCACGACGTAGTGGGCGCTCACCGAGGCCGAGCTGTTCTGGAACCAGCTCACCGTGCCGCTGTAGCTGCCCTGCGTGGTGTGCACGACGACCATCGACACGCTCGACCGGTTGTCGTCGGTGTAGTTGGCGCTCGCCGCCGGCACCCACTTGTTCGCCACGCCCGAGCCGCGCGCGAGCTCACGGCGCCACAACATCGGCTGCGCCGCGATCTCGACGAGCTCGCCCTCGTCGGTGGTGAACGCGAGCCCGCGCTGGAGCACGTCGAAGACCTGCTCTGCGAAGCCGTCGGCCACCATCGGGTCGTCCGCGCCCGAGAACGCGGCGACGACCGGGTACCACTCCTCGAGGGTGTCGACCGGCTCCCCCGAGCGGGCCGCCTCGTAGTCGGCGCGGGCCGCGAGGAGCGCGGCGCCGGCGAGCAGGTTGGCGCGCCCGTCGTCGGTCGCGGAGCCTTCGGTGACGTCGGCCAGGCGCGCGCCCTCGGCGAGCGACGGCCACGCGCCGTCCTCGCGGAGGTTCATCATGCCGACCCCGTTCTCCCGGTTGCTCGCGCCGTCGCGCTGGTCGAAGCGCGACAACGACCACGCGACCGCCGCGAGCACTTCGCGGGGCACGCCGCTCTCGGCGGCGGCGTCGTCGAGCGCATCGTTGACGACGGTGGGGACGGGGGGGGCGCATCCGACGGCGAGGAGCAGGGTGAGCATGGAGACCTCCGGGGCGACCGGGGCTTACGCAAGCGCCGTGCCATCGGTACAACCTTTGCTATTCGGCAAATCGCCCCGGCACGGGGCACCCGTGGGGCACGGATGCCCCGGCGTGCGCGCCCCATCGGGGTTGCGGACCACCCCTGCGAGCAGTAGGGACGACGGCCGATGCTCTCCACCCTCGTGCTCGCGGCCGCCCTGGCGGCGCCCTCCCCGGAGGAGGTGACCGCCGACCTCGCGCGGGTCGGGGCGCGAGCGCGTCCGGTCGAGTACGTCTTCCTGCTCGACACGAGCCAGGCGCTCGAGGCCACCTCCGAGTCGTTGCGGCCGGACATCGCGCGGCTGGTCGAGGTCGCCCCCGTCGGCGACGCCGTCACCATCCTCACGTTCCACGCGCGCCACTTCGCGGTCTTGCCGCGCACGGTCATCGACGCGGCCGGGCGCACCGCGTTGGCCGAGAAGGTGCGCACGATGGACTTCGCGGCCGGCTACGACCGCGACCTGGGCGACGGCCTGCACGGCCTCGCCGAACACCTCGGCCAAGCCGCCACGCCCGACTTCGTGTACGTGTTCGGGGTGAGCAACTTCTGCCACGCGCCGACGGTCACCAGCGCGTGGTCCAGCGGCGGGCGGGGGTGCAGCACCATCCGGAACCAGGCCCGCATCGGTGAGCTGGTCGCCCCGCTGCGCGAGTCCAGTCGGGTCCGCGCGGTGTGGTTCCCGGTCAGCGTCAAGGACGCCCCGGCCGACCCCGCGGGCGCCGCCGCCGCGGTGCACGAGGTGGGCGGAGAGCTCGTCACCGACGGGCCGAACGCGTGGTTGCAGAACTTCGCCGCACGCCTGGTGGGCGAGCGTGCGCGCGCCGCCGCGACGGCGGACACCAAGGACGCCGGGTTCACGCTCGAGGTGGTGTCGCCGCCCGACGAAGGCGGCGTGGTCGAGGTGGAGCTCCGGCCCACCGCGCGGGTGCTGGAGCTGGAGCTCACCGAGGTCGTGGTGACCGGCGCGACCGGCGCCGTTCCGGCGCACCTCGGGCTCGCCGAGCCGGCGCGGCTGCACCTGCAGATGGAGCCGCCCCCGACCCCGTGGTCGCTGTTCCCCCGCGAAGACTCGGTGAAGGTGAAGCTCACGGTCAGCGGCGAAGGACAGCTCGGGCCGGCCTCGGCGATCCACCTGTGGGGGATGTCCGGGCGGCGGTCCCGCCTGGAGGCCCAGACCCTGGTCGACGTGCCGCGCCGCTACGGCCTCCCGCTCCCGGCGGCCCTCGGACTCCTCGCGGTCATCTTCGTGGGCGCGGGCTTCGGCGCCGTCCTCGTGCGCGGGCGGATGATGCCGCTCCGCCTCGGTGGAACTTTTTCGGCTCGTTTCCGCGGCGGCGCCCGACAAGCGCTGGCCATCGCCGAGCTCGCCGAGGCCGCCATCGTCCTCGAGCCCGAAGGGCGCGCTCGCATCGGAAAGCGGGAGGATGCAGCCATCGTTCTCCGGGTACGACGCCCGGTCTGGCGGCTGTATGGTGAGGTACAGATTCGCGTACCCGACGCGGAGATCAACGGGCGCAAGGTGAGTCCAGGAACTCATCAGGTTGTACCTGGCGCAACCAGCATTCGCACGGGGGAGTGGCGCCTCACCTGGGAGTAGCCGGCGCCTTGCCGCCGCGTTTGCGGGAGGTGCGACAATTTGCTACACCTGGGGTGTCGCTCCCGCGACCAATCGGGGCAGGAGCCCCAAGGAAGCAAGTCCTCGGTGCGCGACCGAGCGTCCTCAATTCGTGCGTGAGGTGTCCCATGACCGGCGAAGAACTGTTCAACCTGCTCAAGAAGATGGCCGAGAAGAACGAGCCCCCGCGCAAACGCGAGAAGGCGCTCAAGAAGCTGGCCGAGAAGGAAGGTTTGTCTTCCGACGCCATGCGGGCGAAGGCCCGCCGGTGGGCGAAGGCGAACAACCTCGGCTACCCGCTCATGCGCAAGCAGGCGACGGCCAACCGCTCCGAGGAGCGCGAGCAGCAGCGCGCTCAGCGCAAGGCGTGGCGCGCCGAGCGTCTGCGCGCCGGCGAGGAGGCCCTCGCGCGCGGCGCCGACTGGGCCGAGCTCGCGAAGCTGTTCAACATCCGCACGGCCGAAGGGGCTGCCCAGTGGTGGCGGCGCAACCATGACGGCGTGAAGCCGGGCGCGAAGAAGGGCCGGCGCCGTCGGCGCTGAGCCGTCGACGCACCTGGGCGGCGCCCCGCGACCGGCTGCACGTCAGGCCGGGTCGGCGGGGCGCCGCGCACCGCGTGCGACGCGCCGTCGGGTTAGCAGCGCCCATGCCGCGTGAGCCCGACGACCTCGACGACGTGATCGGTCAGGTGTCCGTCGCCCTCGACGAGCTCGAGGTGGTGCAGGGGGCCGACCGCGACGCGCTCTTGGAGAGCCTGCGCGACGTGCTCGGCGCGATGGAGGTGCCCGGTCGCCCCCCCACCGAGCCTCAGGTGGCCGTTCTCGACGGGGGCCGCGACCCCGACAGCACGCGTGCGCCCGGCGCGCGCGGCAGGCTGAAGTTG
>SXOM01000275.1 GCA_005776735.1 Pseudomonadota bacterium | reverse complement strand
CTATCGGTTGGCGGATCGAGGCGCACGACCGCGGGTTCGGCGTGGTTGACGACCCACAGGTGACCGTCGGGGCCGAGCTCGATGCCGTAGATCGCGCCCTCGCCCCAGCCAGTGTCGAGCGTCTGCAGCGTGTTCCCCTCCAGGTCGAGGGCGTGGAGCACGCCGGTGCCGTACTCGGCGACGTAGAGCACGCCGTCGGCGACGGCGAGGCCGCCGGGGCGGTCGAGCCCCCTGACAATCTCGCTCCAGTCGACGCCGTCCCACTCGGCGTAGTCCTCCAGCGGCTCGTTCCGCGCGCGGAGGTTGCTCCCGCGCTCGCCCGAGTCCGGATCGAGGCGCAGGATCCGCCCGCCGCCGGTATCGGCGACGTAGAGGAGCCCCGTCGACGGCTCGATCATCATGTGTCCCGGCGCGTCCTCGACCCGGGTGACGGTCGGCTCGGAGAGGCGGTACACGATGCCGTCGGAGTGGTCGTCGTTGCCCACGTCGTGGTCCTCCTCGAAGTCGTACCGCACGATGGCGTCGTGGTACCCGTCGAACACCCAGTAGACGTTGCCCCGCTCCCACGCGATGCCCACGCAGAGCGGGCTCTGGTGCAACATGTCGAGGTGGCTTCCGAGGCCGTTCGGGTTCTCCTCGGCGAAGATGTCGAGATCCGTGGACCAGAGCACTGGCCCCATGAAGTCGTTCTCGTCCTCTCGGTCGTTGTACGTGTTTTCGGACTCCCCACACGAGCCGAACTCGCTGGCGTACTCGGCGCTCGCCCCCTCTGCGCCTTCGAACGCAAACGCGGCCGTCTCCTCCATGAAGTGCTCCGCGTAGCCGTCCTTCCGACAATCGAAGCTCTGGTCTGCCTCTCCGGGATCGAAGACGATGAACGTGCGGTCGTCGGAGCGGTTCGCGATCCAGAGGTCGCCGTCCGGGTCGAAGCCGAGGTCGCGCGGGTCGGTCAACCGATCGTCGCTGTCGAGGATGGTCGTCCATGAGACGGCGTCGGCGTCGAGTGCGCCTTCTCCCACCCCCAGGGCGGTCGTCGTCGGCACCACATCCGTTCCAGCGGAATCGTCCTTCACGTCTCCGTCGCCGCAGGCGGCGAGCAGCACCAAACCGAGCGGACGCACCGTCAACGCCGCAGGCGAAAGGTGCAGCCATCCGCGCAGGATCCACTGATCCGGTCGGCGTCCTCGACCGTGCCGACGCACCCGTCGACGCTGTTGTCGTCGGCGAAGGTCACCGTGTCGGCCTCGATGGTGGCGGAGAAGGGCATCCCCATCGTCATGCCCCCGACCGCGTCGTAGTCGAGCGTCATCGCGCAGCCATCCACCGCGATGACCACCGGGGTGTTCATCTGGGGGCACTCGCCTGTCCACGCCCAGTCGTCGCCCGAGCTCACGGTCGCGCATGCGGATGTGTCGGTGCCCGTGTCGCTGTCGGTGTCGCTGTCGGTGTCCGTGTCGGCGGTATCGGTCGCGGCCTTGTCGGCGAAGTCGCCGCCGGTGGCGCAGGCGAGGAGAAGCAGGGTGAGCATCGGGGGAACCTCGTGGGATTCGGTCCCGTACCTGCCCGAACATCGCGGCGCAGCGGTGATCGGAGAGGCTACTTGTGACCGTGGACATCACAACGGCGGGCGCCGCCCTCCTCGTGTACCAGTACGCCGCTCACGAGGTCTCGATGCGTTCTACTCTCCTGCTCCCCCTTTCGCTGGCCGCCTGCATGAACGCCGGGATGGACGGGAAGGACACGGCCTCCGGAGTCGACGACTCGGGCGGCCCGGACGACACGGGCGACACGGGCGACAGCGCCACCCCCGAAGTATGTGGCTACACCCCCATGCCCGACCTCGACGCGGCTCCCGATGTCGTGGAGGTCGACCTCACCGCGAGCGCGCTCGAATGGGACCCGGGGACGGGGGTTCCGCTCGCGGCCGGGATGGCCTTCAACGGCTCGGTGCCGGGTCCGGTGCTGGAGGCCAAGCTCGGGGACACGGTGAAGGTCCACTTCACGAACGATCTGGACATCGAGATGACCATCCACTGGCACGGTTTGCGCGTGACGCCCGAGATGGACGGGATCATGCAGATGATGGGAGACCCCATCGAGCCGGGCGAGAGCTTCGAGTACGAGTTCCCGGTGGTCGACACCGGCTTCTACTGGTTCCACACGCACATGGACACCGCGACCACGATCGAGGCCGGCCTGTACGCCCCGATCCTCTTCCACGCACCCGACGAGGTCGCCCCCGACTGCGACCAGCCGATGGTGCTCGACGACTTGCTCCTGGACGAGGACACCCGCCAGATCGCTCCGCCCGACACCGACATGATGCAGCTCATGGGACGTCTCGGGAACGTGCTCATGGTGAACGGCCGGAGCGACCGCAGCTACGCCTGGACCAAGGGGCAGACGACGCTCTGGCGCGTGGTCAACGCGAGCAACGCCCGGTACTGGGACCTCTACCTCGAGGGCCACCAGCTCACCGTCGTCGGCACCGACGGCGGCTTCCTCGCCGTGCCGTACTCGGTGGACGACCTCGTGGTCGCCCCGGGCGAGCGGTACATGGTGGTCGTCGAGGCGAGCGGCGAACCGGGGGAGCGCTACCGCCTGATGAACAAGCGGTTCCAGCTCCACGAGGAAGGCGGCGACATGGTGGAGGGCGACCCGATGGGGGACGGCGACAACCCCGTCGCGACCGTCGTGTACGGCGAGGGCGAGACGACGGGAACCGGCTGGACGCAGCCCGCCCCTGACGTCCCGGGTTGGGGGGCACCGGTCGAGAACCTCGGTCACCACTGGCTCCTCGAAGAGGACATGATGGGCGGGACCGTCACGATCGACGGGGCCACCTGGCCCGACGTGCCGATGGTGGACGTCGCCATGAACGTGGACACGATGTTCGAGGTGGAGAACGCCTCCGAGATGCATCACCCCTTCCACATCCACGGAAACCGTTTCCAAGTGGTCGACGTGGGCGGGGAGCCCGTGCCGGCGGGCCAAGGCTGGAAGGACACCTTCGACATCCCGCCTCGAACCACGGTCACTGTGGTGTCCGCGCTCGACAACCCCGGCGAGTGGATGTACCACTGCCACATCCTCGAGCACGCCGACGACGGCATGGCGGGGCTCATGACGGTCGAGGAGTAGCGGTGCCGTCGCTCCGGCGGCGCCTTCACCTCACGGCCGGCGCGCTCGTCGCGCTCCAGGTCGCCGGGACCTCCTTGGGGTTCATGTCGTGGTGGCGCGTGCAGGAGGCCTGTATGGAGCAGCGGCGCATCGGGGACGAGCGCCAGGCCCTGCTCGATGTCGCGCGGAAGACGCGCGAGCTTTACGTGCACCAAGCCCACACGTTCATCGAGGGAGGGCCGGGGCACCTGGACCACCTCGGCGAGGACGCGGAGGGCGTGGAGGCGGCCATCGTCACCGCCGAGAGGACCGACGGCCCGTTCCCGTTGGAGCTCGGAGCCGTGCGCGCCGCGGTCGGTGACTCCACGCGGTGGTTCGACGCGGAGGTCGCGTCACTCGCGCGGGAGGGGCGCCTCGACCGGGAGACGGCCGCGGTGCTGCACAAGACCGCCGAGACCCACGCGGGGGCCGTCCAGGCCGCGATCGAGGCGTCGATTCAGGGGCTCGGTGCCGCGGAGACCGCGGACATGGCCCGGGTGAGCGAGGAGACACGGCGGGGATGGATCGCGGTCGCGGTGGTCGTGGTGGCCGGCGCCGTGCTCGCCGGCGTCGTGTCCGCTTCCCTCGCGCGCCAGATCCTCGGCCCGATCGACGCGCTCCGGTCCGCCGTCCGGGCCTTTGGGGAGCGGGAGGACGCGCGCGCGCCGACGCAAGGCGACGCGGAGGTCGCGGAGCTCGGCCGTGCGTTCAACGACATGGTGGAGCGCGTCAAGGCGGCGGAGATCCGCCTCGTGGAGCGAGAGCGCGTTCAGGCGCTAGGTGAGATCGCCGGCGCAGTGGCGCATGAGCTGATGAGCCCGATCATGGCGATCCTCGGAGAAGCGCGAGAGGATCCCATCGACTCCGCCCGCATCCGCGCCGAAGCAGACCACGCCCGCCGCGTGATTCAGGGGTTGCTCGGGTACGCCCGGCCCGGCGAGGCCGAGCCGACCGCCGTCCGGCTCGATGAGGCCGCCAGCGCCGCCGCGGATCGCGCCATTCCGTTCGGCGACGCGCGGTGCGTGGCGGTGCGTTGGGTCGGTGGGACGCCATGCACACTCCAGGCCGCGCCCACGGCCGTGCGGCAGGTGCTCGACAACCTGGTCCGGAACGCCGTCGAGGCCTCGGGCGCAGGCGAGGAGGTCGAGGTCGAGGTCGTCGGAGATGCCGTCGAGGTCCGGGACCGCGGCCCCGGACTGCCCACCAGGGTGCGGGGACGGCTGTATGAGCCCTTCGTCACTGGCCGGGCCGAGGGTACGGGCCTCGGGCTGGCCGTGTCCCAGCGAATCGCCCGCGCCCTCGGCGGACGGATCCTACACACAGACCGACCGGGCGGCGGGACCGTCGCGAGGTGGGAGGTGCGCCGTGGCTGACCGTGTCTTGTTGGCCGAGGACCGCGAGAACCTTCGCGACGTGTTGCTCCGCGCGCTCCGGCGGGAGTTCGACGCCGAGGCGGTCGGAGACGGCGCGGAAGCGATTGAGCGTCTCGCCGAAGGGGGGTGGTCCGTCGTCGTCTCCGACGTCCGGATGCCGGGCGCGCTCGGGACCGAGGTGCTCACCGCGGCGCGGGCCGGCGACCGGCCGCCCGAGGTGGTGCTGATGACGGCGCACGCGGACGTCCCATCGGCGGTGGCGGCGTTGAAGGCTGGCGCCTACGACTACCTCGCCAAGCCGTTCGAGCCGGACGAGCTCCTCCGCGTCGTGCGACGCGCTGCGGAACGCCACCGCCTCGTCCTTCGGGCCCGGGACCTGGAGGACGCCCTCGGGGCGTCCGAGAGCGGCTTCGTGGGCACCTCGGGGGCGGCCCAACAGGTGAGGCGGCTCGTCGAGCGCCTCGGACCGATGCCGGTCCCGGTGTTGATCACCGGGGAGACGGGGGCGGGAAAGGAGGTCGTCGCGCGGGAGCTGCACCGGCTCCGCGGGCGCGGCGAGTTCATCGCCGTGAACTGCGCAGCCATCCCCGAGACGCAGCTCGAGAGCGAGCTCTTCGGCGTGGCCCGCGGCGCCTTCGGCGCCGGCGCGCCCGAGCGACCCGGGCTGCTCGACCTGGCGGAGGGCGGCACGCTCTTCCTGGACGAGATCGGAGACCTGGCGCCGAGCCTCCAAGTGAAGCTCAACCGCGTACTCGAGGAGGGCGAGTTCCGCCGCGTGGGGGACGCCAGGGCGCGGCAGGTCGACACGCGACTGCTCTCCGCGACCCACCACGACCTGGAGGCGCTGATCGCCGCCGGGAAGTTCCGACAGGATCTCTACTACCGGCTGCGCCTGGCCACCATCCAGGTGCCGCCGCTGCGCGACCGACGCGACGACATCCCGCTCCTCGCGGCGCGTTTCCTGCACCTCTCGATGGCCCGGTACGGCACTGCAGCCCGGCGGCTCTCTCCGGACGCGATCGGGCTCCTCGAAGCGGCTCCGTGGCCCGGCAACGTGCGCGAGTTCCGGCACGTGATCGAGGAGGCGGCCGTCCTCTGCGACGGGGAGACGATCGACGCGAGCCAGCTTCCACGGGCGCTCTCCGACACCCCAACTGTCGCCCCCGCCGGGACCTGGAGGTCGGCGCAGGAGCGGACGATCGACCTCGCCGCGCGCGACTACTTCCCCGCGTTGATGCGGCGGCTGGGCGGAAACGTCACCAGGGCCGCAATCGAGGCGGGGATGGAGCGGGAGACGCTTCACCGGCTGCTCCGGCGCTACAACGTGGACGCGGGGCGGTTCCGGACGTGACCCAGTGCCCTCCGGGTGACGGCCGGCATCACACTCGGCGCGTTCGTAGGGCCCTCGTAGCTTGCACGGGAATCTGGAGCCCCGATGCGTACGTTCGTCCTGTTCACCACCCTGATGGTCACCGCCTGCGGCGGTGACGCCCCGAACCCGGTGGCTAGCCCCGCGCCCGCGCCCGCCAGTCCCGCGCCGGAGGCGGCCCACGCCGAAGAGGAGCACCACCACGACGAGGCCACGGCGTTGGCCGGCTACACCTGCCCGATGCACCCGGAGGTGCACCGGGACGCGCCCGGGAAGTGCCCGATCTGCGGGATGAACCTCGTGCCCGTCAGCCAGGGCGCGCTCGCGACGCACGATCACCGCGCGCTCCATCGCGGGCAGGTGAGCATGTACGGCGACCACCACGTGGAGTACCTGGCCGCGAACGGCGAGTACCGGGTGTGGGTGACCAACGCCAACCGCGAACCGATCACCACCGGCGTGAAGGGCAGCCTCAAGGACGGGGAGGCCACCGTCGCGCTCACCCCCGACGACGCGGCCGGGCTCCTCGTCGGTCACGGCGACGGCGCCGGTACGCGGGCGGTGATGATCGAGGTCACCGCGGACGGCCAGACCTTCTCGCTCGCGTTCAACGCGGTGCCGGCCGGCGGCGCGGCGCCCGACGACGACCATGACCACGACCACGCCGAGTGACGGAGGCTCCACGGTACGGGCGTGCGAGCGCGCCCGCCCCCTGGGCGCGCCCACACAGGGATTCGGCTTGAAACGCTGTGATTTCCTGCGTCACGCCGCGCCGGAGCCGGCGTTGCATCGTCCGTTCGCGGCGGGTCCGCCGGCCGGCGGAACGGGACCAGGCTCGCGCAGGTCGGCACGCTCCTTGCGGTCGCCCCAGGTGCCTACAAGGAGGCGACCATGTTGATCTCCCTGCTCCTCACCGCCTGCACCCCCGACTCCACGCTCGGCGCCGACATGCTGTCGCGGATGGACGACATTCGCGCCGAGGTCGCCGACCACCGCGAGAAGGTCGCCGTGGCCTCCACGATGGACGAGGTGGACCGGGTCGAGTCGGACCACCACGACGCCATGGCGGCCCTCATGGAGGACGTGACGAGCATGATGTCGTCGATGATGGGGTGCCGGATGGACGACGGGATGATGGGCGGCATGGCCGACGCCGACGACCACATGGGCGAGATGTCCGACGACGTCAGCGGCCACCAGGGCACCCAGACCGCGCACACGGACATGGCCGATTGTATGACCGAGGAGGACACCTACTCCGAGGCCATGAACGAACACATGGACGCGATGAGCGCGGACATGGACGGGTTTGACGAGTCCGCCACCTGCTCGGGGAGCTCGGGCCGGATGGGGATGATGTAGGGCAACAGGGGACGCCGAACCGCGAGGAGCTTGCTGCACCGACGCCGGTCGGTGAGCGAGGCGCGCACCGCAGCGCGATGGCCGCCGAAGCTCGCCGCCTTCCGGTGGGTCGCGGGACATCGCCCACCCGCTGCTCGGCCGCCGTCAGCCCGCTACCGCCGCTTCGAACGCGTCCACGTCGCGCAGGACACCGGCCAACGCGCGCCGCCACGTTGCCACGTCGCCGAGGTCCAGGCCCAGCTCTTCGCGCGCGATCGTCTCGGCGTCGTCGTCGCCCGTTCGTGCGAGCAGGCGACGGTAGGCGCCCTCGGCGGCCGGACCCTGGGGACGGAACGCTTCGTACACGAGGTTCGCGAACAGGTACCCGAAGGTGTACGGGTAGTTGTAGAACGCGAGCCCAGGAATGTAGAAGTGAAGCTTGCGCGCCCAGAACATGTCGTCGACCGAGGCGAGCTGCCCGCCGTACCACTCGGTGTAGATGTGCGTGGTCGCGGCCCGCAGGGCGTCGGGCTCGAGCGGCCCTTCGCGGCGCAGACGGTACAGCGCCCGCTCCAGCTCGAAGCGGGCGGGGATGTTGCACAAGAACGCGGTGGCGTCCTGGAGCGACGCGTCGAGGATGCGCAGGCGGGCCCCCGGCGTGCTCGCCTCGGCGCGGGTGGCCTCGCGGACCAACGCCTCGGCGAACGTGCTCGCGGTCTCGGCCAACGTCATCGGAAGGCGGCGCTGCGCGACCGGGTTCCCGAACAGGACCTCGGCGTGGAACGCGTGGCCGAGCTCGTGCGCGAGCGTGCCGGCGGCCTTGTCGTTGGCGCACCACGTCATGAAGATGCGCGTCTGGTGGTGGGCCGGCACCTCGGTGCAGAAGCCGCCGCCGCGTTTGCCCGGACGGTCCTCGACCTCGATCCAACGCTCCCGCAGCGCCCGCACCGCGAACTCGGCCATGCCCGGCGCGAACTCGCCGAACTGGCGCACGATGATGTCCTGGGCGGCCGGGAACGAAACCGGCGCCCCGGCTTCGCCCACCGGCGCGGCGATGTCGTGCCACTCCAGGCGTTCGAGGCCGAGTGCGCGCGCCTTTGCCCGGAAGTACCGGAGCATCGCCGGCTGCGCTTCGCGGCACGCGGCGATGATGGCCAGAAGCGTGGTCCGCGCGATGCGGCTCTGGACCAGCGGCTCCTCGAGCTCGTCGAGCCCGCGGCGGTCGTTGAGCGTCAGGCGCGTGCCGGTGATGTGGGTGAGCGCGGTGGCGCAGCGGCGGTCGATGGAGCGCCACCCGGCGCGCACCGCGTCGAACGCCGCCACGCGGACGGCGCGGTCGGGGTCCCACAAGAGCTGGTCGGCCTGGCCGGCGGACAACGTCTCGGGCCCGTTGCCGCGGTCGAGCGTGATCGACAATGCGCCCGCTTCGACGTCGTAGAAGTGCCCCCAGGCGCCGATACCGTCCTGGGCGAGCCCGGCGAGGAGGGACTCCTCCTTCTCGCTCAGGCGCAGGCGGCCCTGGGCCCGGTCGGAGCGGAGCATGTTCTCCATGTGGGCGATGCTCGGCTCGGCCAGGAGCGCCGCGAAGGCGGCGTCGGGGATGCGCGCCACCCGGTCGCGCGGGGCAACCCAGGCGCGGGCCGCGAGGCCCCCGAGCGCGGCCATGCGGGCCTCGGCGCGGATG
>SXOM01000274.1 GCA_005776735.1 Pseudomonadota bacterium | reverse complement strand
GGCAATCCATGCCGGAACGAGTGCGTCCGTGAGGACGCTTTGTTAGCAAGGTGAAAGTCCTTGTTGTGGGAAGTCACATCCCACATAGCGGAAGGTAACTGCGTCGCCGCGAGGCGGGGTGGAGAGCAACCGGACGCGAAAGAACAGCCGGTAGGCTAACGAACCCGATTCGGCGGGATTCGCCGGGGCGGCGGGGGCCTCCGGTCCGCCCGGCGCCGGCGGCGTGCCCGGGCCTTCCGGCGCCGGGGCGGTCGCCGGTCCGCGGGGGCTCACGAGCTCGATCTTCATCAGGACCTTGTCCTGGATGAGGTTGTCGGGCTTCCCGGGGTAGACGATGCCGAAGTCGGCGCGGACGATCGAGAACTCGGCCTTGGCCTCGACCGCCTCGCCCCGGACCGCGACGGTCGCCGGGAAGCGGATCTCCTTGGTGACGCCGCGCAGGGTGAGGTTGCCGGTGACGGTGTGCGTGGTGCCGCCTTCGCCGCCCGCGGTGACCGACGTGGAGGTGAACGTCGCGTCGGGGTACTGCCCGACCGCGAAGAAGTCCTCGGTCTTGAGGTGCTCGACGAGCTTCTCGCTGTCGGTGGCGACGCTGGCGACGCCGACCTTGACCTCGACGCCGGCGAAGTTTTCGCCGTCCAGGCGCACCGCACCCGAGAAGTCGGAGAACGTGAGCTCGTGGCTCGCGGTGACCTTGGCGCCCACCGCCTTCACGCTGGAGCGGGCGGCGTCGACGGGCAGGGCGGGGCCGCCACCGCCGGCGGCGGGCGCAGCGCCGGGCTCGCCGGCGGGGGGAGGCGTGATCGGGCCCGCGGGCGCGACCTCGGCGGCGGGCTTGTCCTTGGCGACGTCCTCGGTGCAGGCGAGGGCGAAGATGAGCGCGAACATGGGGAACTCCGTGGGGGTGCGCGCGCGGCTAACCGGCTACGGCGGCGCATGACCCTCGCCGAGCTCCGGGCCGCGGCCCTCGCCCTGGGCGGCGCCGTCGAGGCGCCCCACTTCGACTACGCATCGTTCCGCGTTGGCGGCCGAATCTTCGCGACCGTTCCCCCGACCGGCGACCGGGTGCACCTGTTCGTCGCGCCGGAGCGGGCCGAAGGCGTGGCCGGGTGCGAACCGCTGTGGTGGGGCAAGAAGGTGGTGGGCGTGCGGGCCGACCTGCACGAGGCGCCGGCCGCGGAGATCGTGCGCCTGCTGCGGGAAGCCTGGGCGGAGAAAGCGCCGAAGCGCCTGGTGCGCGCCGCGGGCGGTTAGCGCAGGCGCCCCTCGACGAACGGCACCTCGATCCCCTTGACGTGCTGGATCGGTCCGTGGCCGAAGTAGCCCATCTCACCGAATAGTTCGCCGTGATCGGCGGTGATCGTGATCCACGTGTTGTCGGGTACGAGGTCGAAGAGCTCCTCGCAGGCGCGGTCCACCCACTCCACCGCGTGCACCTGGCGCGCGTGGAGCTCCTTCATCCGGGCGTCGTCGAAGAACTGTGGGGCTTCGTCGACCGAGACCAGCCCGCCCGCGCGCACGTGGTCGTCGAGGTGCTTGAACACGCCGTTGACCCCGGAGATGCGCGGCCAGGCGTTCTCGGGCTCGTCCGGCGTGGCGTAGGGGTAGTGGGTCTCCCCGGTGTTGAGCACGAAGAAGCTCGGACGTTCTTCGTAGAACCGCATCTTGCGGAACATCGCCTGCACGTCGTTGTGGTGCGGCATCAGCGCGTACTCGTCGAACCCGCGGTTCATCGGCGTGGACGGGTTGAGCACCGGCATCGAGACGAACATGTTCGTGCGGTAGCCGAGGTGGTCGCGCAGGTAGCTCGGAAGCCACAGGCCGGGGACCATCTTCCCGAACTCGATCTGCTCGACGTTGAGCCGCTCGCGGAAGCGCAGGAAGTCGTCCTTGTAGTACTCGCTGGCGTACACGTGCTTGGGCGAGGTGTGCGGCAACAGGCCGATGAGCAGGTTGTAGTGGCTCGGCGCCGTCCAACTGGCGTACGTCCAGCGCTTCTGGACCTCGCCCAGCTTGGACATGTACGTGGGGCGCGCCTTGACGAAGCTGTCGAACCGGCAACTGTCGAGGATCAGGACCACGTAGTTGGTGGCGCCGTCCGGCGGGCGGGGCCGCGTCGGGGCGGCGGCGACCGGCAGCGGGGCGGGGGCACGCTCCGGCGGGCGACCGAGGCGCCCGCGGAGCCGATCGAGGATCGACATGGGCTCGGGCTAACCGAGGCCCGAGGGCGGCGCCGCGCGACCGACTGGACGGCGGCCGGGGCAGCCCGGCGCCGCGCGCGGCCCGTGACGGGTCCATGACGGCGGCGGGACGCCCACGAAGATAGGCTCCGGCCCGGAGCGCCCATGGCCATTCACCCCACCGCGATCGTCGACACCCGCGCCGAGCTCGGCCCCGACGTGGAGATCGGTGCCTACGCCGTGATCGAGGGGGCCGTGCGCCTGGGCGCGCGTGTGCAGGTCCACGCGCACGGCATGGTCCGCGGCGACACCGAGATCGGCGCCGACAGCCGCGTGTACAGCTACGCCTGCATCGGCGGCGACCCGCAGGACCTCAAGTACCGGGGCGAGCCCACCCGCCTGGTGGTCGGGGAGCGCAACACCTTCCGCGAATTCACGACCGCCAACCGCGGCACGGCCGCTGGCCACGGCATCACCCGGATCGGCAGCGACAACCTGTTCATGGCCAACACGCACGTCGCCCACGACTGCGTGGTCGGCGACCACTGCGTCTTCGCCAACAGCGTCGCGGTGGCCGGGCACGTCACCATCCAGGACCGGGTGGTGCTCGGCGGCCTCGCCGCGGTGCATCAGTTCGGCCGCATCGGGCGCTGCGCGATGGTCGGCGGCGGGGGCATGGCCGCGCAGGACGTGCCGCCGTTCACCATCGCCCAGGGCGACCGGGCCCGGCTCGTCGGGCTCAACGTGGTGGGCTTGCGCCGCGCGGGCTTCTCGCGCGAGGTCATGGGTGCGCTCAAGGGCGCCTACCGCGAGCTGTTCCAGTCGGGCATGCCGCTGCGCATCGCCGCCGAGCAGGTGAAGGCCTTCTACAGCGACGTGCCCGAGGTGCTGGAGATGGTGGCGTTCCTGGAGTCCAGCCAGCGCGGCATCTGCCGCTCGGTGGGATCGGCCGACGCGGCCGACGAGTAGGGCGTGCGCGTCGCCCTCTACGGGGTGGGCCGGATGGGCGCACACCACGCCCGGCACCTCGTCGCGCTCGGGGCGGAGCTCCGGCTCGTCGACCCCGAGAAGGGGCACGCCGATCGCCTCGACGGCATCGACGCCGTCGTGGTCGCGGCGCCGACGCGGCTGCACCGTGCGCTCGCCGAGCCGTGGCTCGTGCGCGGGGTGCCGGTGCTCGTGGAGAAGCCGCTGGCCCCGACGCTCGCCGACGCCGAGGCGCTCGCGGCCCACGCGCACTGCTCCGTCGGGCACGTCGAGCGGTTCAACCCCGCCTTCGCGGCGCTTGCCGGCGTCGACGCCCGGTTCGTGCAGGCCGAGCGGCTCGCCGCGTGGTCCGACCGCGGGTTCGACGCCGACGTGGTGCTCGACCTGATGATCCACGACCTCGACCTGTTCTGGGCGCTCACCCGCTCCCCGGTGCGCGAGGTGCGGGCCAACGGCCTGTCGGTGCGCAGCGGCATGGTCGACATCGTCCACGCCCGCGTCGAGACCGAAGGGGGCCACGTGGGGGTCTTCGCGGCGAGCCGCATCTCGCGCAAGGCGGTGCGCAGCCTGCGCGTCTTCGGGCCCGACGGGTACTGGAGCGCCGATCTGCGCGACCGCGCCGTGCTGCGCGTGTCGTCGGGGCTGGAGGAGTCCGTGGTGCCGGTGGCGGCCTACGACGCCCTGGGCGCCGAGCTGCAGGCGTTCCTCGGCGCCGTGGGCGGGGGGCCGGCGTTCCCCGTGTCGGCCGCCGAGGCCCTTCCCTCGTTGCGGGCCGCGGAGGCCATCCGGTGCGCCTGCTCCTGAGCGCGATCGAGCCGAGCGCCGATCGCCTCGGGGCGGAGCTCCTCGATGCGCTCGCCGCCCGTGGGGTGCAGGCCCAGGTCCGCGGGCTGGGCGGCCCGCTCTGCCGGGCGGCGGGCCTCGACGCGGTGGCCCCGCTCGCCCCGCCGGCGATGGGCCTGGTCGAGGTGGTGCGCCACCTGGGCGCGATTCGTCGGCAGCGGGCGGCGTTGGCCGAGGTCGCGTCGGCGTGGCGCCCCGACGTGCTCGTGTGTGTCGACGCGCCCGACTTCCACCTGCCCGTGGCCGCAGCGGCGCGGGCGGCCGGGGTGCGCACGGTGGGGTTTGTGTCGCCGCAGCTCTGGGCGTGTCGGCCGG
>SXOM01000273.1 GCA_005776735.1 Pseudomonadota bacterium | reverse complement strand
CGAAGAACCAGAAGAGGTGCAGCCACAGGACCGGGTCGCCGCCGCGGTCGGGGTCGAAGAAGCCGGTGCCGATGAGCTGATCGAAGAGCAGCATCACCGCGCCGGCGACGAGCGGACCGACCGACGCCATGAAGAGGATGCTCGCGATGACGATCATCCACACCGCCATGGGGATGTCGAACGCCTTCATCCCCGGGGCGCGCGAGTTCATCGCGGTGGTGACGAAGTTGATGCCGCCCAGCAGGAACGCCACGAACTCGAGCGCGACCGCGATGAGCCACAACGACGGGCCGAGCGGGGTGAGGCTGTACTCGGCCTTGGAGCTGAGCGGGGGGTACGACGTCCACGCGCCGCCGAACGCGCCGCCCTCGACGAGGAACGACGCGCCCAGCACCAGGGCGCTGACCAGGAAGATCTGGTAGCTGAGCCGGTTGAGCCGCGGGAAGACCATGTCGTCGCAGCCGATCATCAGCGGGATCAGGAAGTTCCCGAACGCGGCGATGAGCACGGGCATCGCGACCCAGAAGATCATGACCGCGCCGTGGTTGGTGACCAGCGCGTTGTAGTCGGTGCCCGTGACCAGGCCGTACCCGGGCACCGGCTTGCCGGGGAACGCCAACTGCATCCGGAAGACGTAGGCGAAGTACGCCCCGACGACGCCGAGCACCATGCCGGTGAGCAGGTACTGCTTGGCGATCATCTTGTGGTCGGTGGACCAGAAGTACTTCTTGAACCACCCTTCTTCGTGGTGGTCGTGGTGCCCGTGCGCCGGGTCGTGCCCGTGTGCGTGGTCGTGGGACTGAGCCATGATGCCGCGGCTCCTAGTACTGGTAGGCGAGGTAGTGGGTGGGGTTCGCGAGCCAGGCCGCGTGGTCCTCGGGCGTCGAGACCACCAGGCGCGCCGGCATGATGCCGTGCCCGATGCCGCAGATCTCGGCGCACTGGACGTCGAAGTCGCCCGTCTGGGTCGGGGAGAACCACCCCGTGATCACGCGGCCGGGGATGGCGTCCTGCTTGAGTCGGAACGCCGGCACGCTGAAGCTGTGCACCACGTCCTTGGACGCGAGCTCGAAGAGGTAGGTCTTGCCCACCTGTACGTGCATCTCGTCGATGGACACGATGTCGTCTTCGGTGTCGAGCTGGCCGTCGGCGCCCGGGTGCTGGAACGTCCACGCCCACTGCTGCACGGTGATGCGGATGGTCTCGTCGGTGGGTGGCCGGGTGAGCTTCACCTCGGTCCACACCGTGATGGCGCCGACGATGAGCGCCACGTCGCACGCCAGGATGACCCGGTGGGGGATCTCGACCCACTTGTACTTGATGTCGTGCTCCTCGTGGTCGTCGA
The DNA here is from genome assembly GCA_005776735.1 of Pseudomonadota bacterium. Taxonomy (GTDB): domain Bacteria; phylum Myxococcota_A; class UBA796; order UBA796; family SXON01; genus SXON01. Next base: position 5,052 of record SXOM01000273.1, on the reverse strand, counting down.
TGTACCGGGCGGCGTGCCCCGGCTGGGCGCGGAAGCGCCACAACAACCAGAAGAACATCACCTCGGCGGCGATGAACCAGAAGCCGGTGATGAGCAGGATGAGCCACACCAGCCCGTCGACGTGCGACGCGTAGGTGGAAGCCTGCGCCATGTAGTGCTCGAGCATGTGCGCCTCAGCTCAGGACGTAGACGATGACGGCGGTGATGAACGCGACGCAGCCGGCCAGCGTGATGAACGCGACCTGGTTGACGAGCGCATCGGTCTCGGAGGGGGCGGGGTGACCCATGGCGACCTCAGAGCGGGAGGGTGTGGATGTAGGCGGCGAGGTCGCGCATGGCGGCCTCGTCGGTGATGCCGGACGCGATGCCCTTCATCGTGGCGCCCGTGGCGTCCTTCGGGTCGTACGCGCGGACGCCCGACTTGAACTTCCCGAGCTGCTTGACCACGTACCAGTCGGGAATCTGCTTGAGCGGCGGCGCCTTGAGCGCTTCATTGCCGCTGCCGTCGGTGCCGTGACACGCGCCGCAGGTCGCAAACGCCGCCTGGCCCTTGGCCACGTCGCCGGTGACGCGGGCGGCGCCCTTCTTGGCCGGGAGGCCCGCCACGTACTCCGCGACCACCTTGGCGTCGGCGGCAGACTTGAGCGTGCGCGCCATCGGGCGCATCTTCAGGCCCTCGACGTCGTCGGCGTGGGCGCCGCGCAGCCCGGTCTGGAAGTTGTTGAGCTGCACCTCGACGTACCAGGCGGGGAGGCCGGCGATCGGAGGGGCGGCCACGAGGTCGCTCCCGCCGCCGTCGACGCCGTGGCATTGCGTGCAGTTCTGAAACAGCACCTCACCGCGCGCCACACCCTGTGCCGGCAGTTCGGCGGCGCAGCCGGCCAGACAGGCCAGCGCCGCAGCGAGGATGATCGGGCGCGCCGAGGGCATTCCGGGTCACTCCTGAAAAGTGAGGCCCCCTATTACTATGGATAGACCAGTCAGGCACTCAGAAAATCGCGTATGCGCGTGGCCGCTCGGGGGATCGCGGCGATCGACGCGAGGATGGCGAGAGCGAACCATTGAGACGCGTAGTGCAGGCTCGTGTCGTCGCGCGCCGGCACTTGCGCGAACCCGTCCACAGCGTGCGAATTCGCACTGGCCGAACCATCCTCCGCTCCCGACGCCACGTAGAGTGTTTGGTCCGTGCGCGTGACGGCCATCAACGCGGGCCACGCCTTGGCCGGCCAGATGCGCGTGCCGTGTCCCGCGCTGGGCGACGCGTCCGGGTTCCCGAACGTGGGCACGAGCAGCCCCACCAGCACCGCCTCGGCGCCCGAGGCCCCCTGTCCCGCGAGGACCTCGAGCTCCCCCGCGAGCCCGTCCGCGTCGAGCCACCCCCGGTCGACGAGCAGGGCCACCCCGTCGCCCCGCACGAAGCGCTGCGCCACGCCGTACCCGCGCCGCCCCTTGTGCTGCCGCCCGGCGATGAGCTCCGGCGCGCCGTCCCACCGGCCGGACCAGCGGACCACGCGCCACGCGTGCTCCGGCGCGGGCGCCACGGGCTCGGTGAGCACCGGCAAGCCTTCGACCCGGAGCGCCGCCTCCCGACCTTCGTTCCGTTCGACGTGCCGAACTCCTTGCCAGACGCACAGGCACAGGGCCGCCGTGCCGACGAACGCGGCGAGCACCCGCACACGCGGCGGGATTTCCACGGGAGGGCGGGGCGGCGCCACGGGAGCCCGATAGCCCGGGGCGGTGGCGTAGGCCCGGCCGCTCGTCGGGCGGTGTCCGCGCGCCACCGCGCGGCGCAGGCTCACCTCCCCGAAGCGCGCCCCGCCGCACCCGCCGCGAGGAGCGCGTCGAGCCGCACCCCGTCACCGCTCCGCTCCGGGGGGATGCGCAACGCCGAGAACCCCTCCCGCAGCCGTGCGAACTCGACCTCCAGCTCGGGCACGGGCGGCCGCGGCTGCCGGAGCGCCGCCTGGATGCGGTCGCGGGCCGCCGCGAGCTCGAGCACGAGCGCGTCATGGGCGGGCGGCGCACCCGGCGCGCGGTGCACCCGCAGGTCGCGGAGGCGGTGTTCGACCCAGGCGAGGTGGGGCACGCTCACGACGCGCGTGGTGCCCACGTCCACCCGAAAGGTCTGGGTGGCGAGCCGCTCCGCCGCCGCCACGAGCGCGGCGCCCTGGGCCCGCCGACGCGCGTCGACCACCTCGAGGTTCCGCCGCCGCGCCTGGTCCTGCACCAACGCCCACGCGAGTCCCAGGAGGCACAGCGGGGTCAGGACCAGCGGCGTGCCCACCAGCGCCCAGATCGTCCCCAGGCCGGTCGTCGCGCCCCCCACGATGGCGAGCACGGCAGCGGTCGCGACCACTCCCCAGCGCACGGCGGTCGGGACGGTGCCGACGAGCCACGGAATCGGGTTGAGGAGCACCTCGATCTCCCGCTCCGCGCTGTCCACCGCACCGAGCGCGACGCGGAGCGCGATGAAGTCGGTGCCCGGCGGCCCCGCACCCGCAGGCTCGGCGAAGAACCCCGCGTCCCGGAGCAGGGTCCGGTTCACCGAAGCGGGGGCCGTGGGCGCCAGGCGGTCGAGCACACCGGGGTCGAGGCGCTGCAGGTGCACGGGTCAGCCGCCCCAGAGTTTTCGCGCGGGCGGCGCGGGCGGTGCGGGCGGCGGCGTGGGCGCATCGCTCCCGACCGGCGTGAGCACCTTCGGGTTCACGATGTAGCGCATCGCCTCCTCGAAGCTGATCCGCCCCCCTTCGTAGGCCTCCTTCAGCGACGCGTCGAGCGTGACCATGCCCTCGCGACGTGCGGTCTCCATCGCGTTGTGGATCTGGTGCAGCTTGTCGTCGCGGATCAGCGTGCGGATCGCGGGCGTTCCCAGCATCACCTCGAACACCGCCGCCCGCCCCTGGCCGCTCCGGTGCGGCAGGAGCCGTTGCGACACCACGCCGACCAGGCAGGCGCCGAGCTGCGCACGCGCCTGGTCCTGCTGGTGCGACGGGAACGTGTCGACGATCCGGTCGATGGTCTGCGGCGCGTCGTTGGCGTGGAGCGTGGCGAGCACGAGGTGGCCGGTCTCGGCCGCGGTGATCGCGGCGCCGATGGTCTCGGCGTCGCGCATCTCGCCGACGAGGACCACGTCGGGGTCCTGGCGCAGGATGTACTTGAGCGCCGCCGCGAAGCTCAGGGTGTCGGCGGAGACCTCGCGCTGGTCCACCGTCGCGAGCCGGCTGGGATGGACGAACTCGATGGGGTCTTCCACGGTGATCACCCGGCACGCGCGCGTGCGCACGATCCGGTCGAGCAGGCACGCCAGCGTGGTGCTCTTTCCCGAGCCGGTGGGGCCGACCACGAGGACCAGGCCCTGTGGCCGGTCGGCGAGGCGCAGGACCGACTCGGGGAGCCCGAGCAGCTCCGGACTCGGCACCTCGGTCGGGATCGCGCGGAGCGCCGCGGCCATCGCCCCTTTCTGGAAATACGCGTTCACGCGGAACCGCCGCCCCTCGGTCAGCGCCAGGGCGAAGTCGACCTCGCGCTCGATCTCGTAGAGCGCACGTTGGCGCGCGCTCATCACCGAGTACAGCAGCGTGCGCATGTCGGCTTCGGAGAGCGGGGTCTCGTCCAACGGCACGAGCGCGCCGTTCACCCGTACGATCGGGGTGCGCCCCGAGGTCAGGTGCAGGTCGGACGCACCGCGCGCCTCCGCCGCGGCCAACAGCGCACGCAGGTCCAGGCCGTGGTCGGTCTGGTCGGCCTGCGCGCGGAACGCCGCGCTGCCGGCCGCCATCCCGCGCGCCGCGAGCGCGAACTCGTCGGGGTTGGAGGCGGCGGCGAGCCCGACCTCGTAGCGGATGGTCCCCGCCTTGTGCATGCGGAGGAGGGCGTGGTTGAACGTGGTGCACAGCGGGTCGCCCGAGCCGCGCATCAGGTCCTGGAGCTCGTCGACCCGCTGCTCGCGGAGCAGCCGCGCGACCGGAGGGGTGTTGGCCAGGATCTCGGCCGCCAAGGCGCGACCCTTGCCGTCCGCCCGCGGCAGGAGGCGCTGCGCCACGATCCCCACCAGGCACAGGCTCAGGTCCAGGGCCGCCTGGGCGCGCATCGCGTCCGGGAAGTAGGCGAGGATGCGCTGGACCGTCTGGGTCGCGTCGATCGCGTGCACGGAGGCGAGCACCAGGTGGCCGGTGAGCGCCGCGGAGATCGCGACGCCCATGGTCTCGGCGTCCCGCATCTCGCCGACGAGGATCACGTCGGGGCTCTGGCGCACCACCTGACGCAGCGCCGCCTGGAACGAGAGGCTGTCGCTCCCGACCTCGCGCTGCGTGACGCGGGCGCGCAGGTCGCGGTGCTGGAACTCGATGGGATCCTCGCTGGTGACGATGTGCGCGGCCCGCGTCCGGTTGACGTGGTGCACGAGCGCCGCGAGCGTGGTGCTCTTGCCCGACCCCGTCGCGCCCGTGACGAGCACCAACCCCCGGGGCTGCTCCACGAGGGTGGCCAGCGCCGCCGGCAGGCCCAGTGCCGCCAGCTCGATCGCGCCCGCCGGCACCGCCCGCGCGACCAGGCCGAGCGCACCCTGCTGGCGGAGCAGCGACAAGCGCAGTCGCTTCCCGCTCGGCAGCGACACGCCGACGTCGAGGTCGCCGGACTGATCGAAACGGGCGAGCGCGGGCCCGGCGACGAGCGCCTCGAGCAGGCCGCGGAGGTCGGCCCGCGCGGTCGCGGGCTCGTCGAGCGTGCGCAGGCCTCCGTGTACGCGGGCCGCGGGCGCCGTCCCCTCGGTCAGGAACAGGTCGGAGGCGCCGGCGGCCTCCATCATGCCGAGCAGATCCACGAGCGCGGTGGGCATCCGGGCAAGTAGCCCGCCCGCCGCGCCTTGCCGCGGCGCGGACGGTTCAGCGCGGCGCCTGCGCCGCCCGCACCCGCGCGAGCACCCGCCGCGCCGCTTCGTCCTCGGGGTCGTGCACCACCAGCGCGACCAGCTCGCGCTCGGCGGAGTCGAGCTCCCCTTGGGCGAGGTACAAGCTCGCGAGTCGCGCGTGCCACCGCGGCGGGCACCACGGG
>SXOM01000003.1 GCA_005776735.1 Pseudomonadota bacterium | reverse complement strand
CTGCAACGTCGAGAACGCCAGCTACCCGCTGTGTGTGTGCGCCGAGCGCACCGCCATCGGCACCGCGGTGGCGGCCGGCGAACGCCGCATCGTCAAGGTGGTCGTGGTCACCGACACCGACCCGCCCGCCAGCCCGTGCGGGGCGTGCCGCCAGGTCATCTGGGAGTTCGGTCCTGACGCGCAGATCGTGGTGGCGAGCACCAACGGCAGCCGACACGTCACCCACATCCGCGCGCTCTTGCCGGAGGGTTTCGACGGCGCGGCCCTTCGCGGGGCGCCTTAGCCCCGAGCCGGCCTACCGGTCGGTCGGCGCGTCGCCGTCGTCCTCGCTCGCAGGTGCGGCCGACTCCGGCCCTTCCTCGGCCACCGCTTCGCCCTCGCCGCGTGCACGTCCGCGACCGCCCCGGCGGCGGCGCCGACGCCCCCCCGCGTCGCCCGCTTCGGCCGGCTCGGCCGCGACCTCGTCGGCCGAGGTGCTCCGCGGCCCGAGGATGCGCGCGATGATCGCCAACCACGCTTCGCCGTACCGTTCGGCCTGCCACCGCCGGACCTCGGGCACCGCCCCGAGCTCCTCGACCGTGGTGGGCGCGACGCGGACCAACTCCTTGAGCACGCCATTGCTGACCACGGCGACCGGCGGCAGGCCGGTGCGGCTGACCTCGGCGTTGCGCCAGTCCTTCAGCGCGCCCATCAGGCGCTCGGCCCGGGGGCCGCGGAGGCCGGGCTCCCGCTTCGCGGGCTCGGCGGCGGCCGGCAGCGGCGACTCGTCCGCGACGCCGGCGGCGACCGCATCGACGAGCTGCGACCCGTACCGCCGCACAAACGGCGCGTTGCGCCGAAATGCGGCGGCGAGGCTCTCCAGATCTTCCGGGCGGCGGAACGCGACCTCGAGCAGGATCTCGTCCGGCAAGACCTTGAACGCCGGCCGGTCCTGCGCTTCGGCCTCGCGCTCGCGGAGCCGGTACAGGGCACGCAGCACGCGCAGCCCGTCGGCGTCGAGCTGCTTGCAGCCCTTCACGCGGTAGAAGTCGGCCGGATCGCTCCGCGGGCGGAGCCACTCGCGCGCCTCGACCGCTTCGCACTCTTCGCGCACGTGGTCCAGCCGGCCCGCCTGCCGCAGGCGGTGCTCGAACAGGTCGCGCAGCGCGGGCAGCCAGTGGCTGTCCCCTCGGGCGTAGTCCAGGTGTTCGTCGAGCAACGGGCGGGCCGCCCAGTCGTGGCGTTGCCACTTCTTGTCGAGCGTCCACCCCCACCACCGCTTGATGAGGTCGGCGAGGCCGAACTTCGGCAGGCCGAGGAACTGCGCCGCGATCATCGTGTCGAAGATGCCGTGCACCGCGAAGCCGAAGTCACGCTTGAGGCACACCACGTCGTAGTCGGCCCCGTGGAACACCTTGACGAGCCCCCGGTCCGCGAAGATCGGCGCGAGCGGCGCGAGATCCGGCACCCGTAGTGGGTCGATCACGAAGTCCGTGCTCAGGTCGCTGATCTGGATCAGGCACACCTTCTCGCGGAAGTGGTGGAAGCTGTCGGACTCGGTGTCGACCCCGATCACGCGCGCGCGGGCGAGCTGGGCGGCGCAGGCGGAGAGGGCTTCCGGGGTCTCGACGAGGACGAGGGGGGTGTCACCGAACATCAGGCGGCGGCCTAACCCAGCGATGGCGAGGGCGATGCGGCGCGCCCGTCCGCACGCCGAAAAGTTGTCGGTCCGCATCGCGCACGGTGCGCGAGGTGCCGCGGTTCAGGGCACCGCCGCCACGCAGTCGATCTCTACGCGCACGTCGCGCGGCAGCCCGGCGACCGCGACCGTCGCCCGCGCCGGGCGGGCCGCCCCGAAGAACGCGGCGTACACCTCGTTCATCGCAGAAAAATCTGCCATGTCGCGCAGGAAGACCGTAGTGCGCAGCACGCGCGAGGGGTCGGAGCCCGCCGCCGCGAGCACCGCCGCCAGGTTCGTGAGCACCTGCCGCGTCTCGGCGGCCACGCCGCCCGGCACGATCTGGCCCGACGCAGGGTCGATCGCGATCTGACCGGAGCAGTAGCACACGCCGGCGTGCACCACGGCCTGGCTGTAGGGGCCGATCGCTGCGGGCGCAGCGGGGGTGGAGACGGTCAGCATCGGGCTCCTCAGGGCACGTAGACGGCGACGTAGGGCAGGTTGCGGTACAGCTCGCCGAGGTCCAGCCCGTAGCCGACGACGAACTCGTCGGGGATGGTGAAGCCGACGTAGTCCACGGCCACCTCGATCTCGCGGTTGCCCGGCTTGTCGAGCAGGCTCACCACGCGCAACGACCGCGGGCCGCGGACCGCGAGCGTACGCAGCAGGTAGTCCATCGTGAGGCCGGTATCGACGATGTCCTCGACGATGAGGCACGCCTGGCCCTCGATGCTCGCGCGGAGGTCCTGGGTGATCTGCACCGCCCCGGAGGAGCTGGTGCCGCCGTGGTAGCTGGCCACGCCCAGGAACTCCAGGCGCACATCGCCGGGGATCGCACGGACGAGGTCGGCCATGAACAGGGAGCTGCCCTTGAGGACGCAGATCACCGTGAGCGTCTGGTCGGGGTGGGCGGCGCGGATCTCGCGGCCGAGCTCGGCGACGCGGGCGGCGATCTGCTCGGCGGAGAAGAGGACACGGAGGTTGGCGGACATGAGCTCCCTCGTCAGACCCAGGAGTTGTTGAGGACTTCGCCCAGGCCGCCGGCGCCGGGGACGATGTACTGGTGATCGTCGAGACCGCGCTCGGCACCGGCCCCGGCACCCGACGGCGCCGCGAGGGCCTCGGGCGCGCTGAACCCGCGGTCGAGCCGCACCGCGTGGATGCGCACGTCCGGGTACCGGGCGTGCACATTGCGGACGTACTCGGGGGTCACGATGAGGTGCACGAAGACCACGCGGGAGGGCCGGCCGTACCCCGCGCGGAGGTAGTGATCCAGCACCTCGCAGAGCGAGCCGCCGGTGGCCCCCATCGGGTCGGGGATCACCAGGACGGCGCCCTCGACCGTGCCGCCGATCTTCGCGCCGGCCACCGCGCTCCCGGTCACCGTCCCGGCCGGGTCGGTCACACGGCTCACGAACATGTGGTCCTGCCGCACCCCGGCCGGCTCCAGGAGCTCGTTGAAGCGGTCGTAGAAGAGCTGCGACGACAAGATGCCCGCGCGCGCGACGTCGACCACGACCACCCGCTGGCCTTCGGGGATCATCACGCCCTCGTAGGCCTGCCCGGGGTGGCGCGCCGTCATGCGGGTCGGCACCCGGGCCGGCACCGCCTCCAGCTCGCAGCTCGCCACCTTCGAGAACAGGTACTCGAAGAGCCGCGTGGCGAGGCGACCCACCTCGGGCTGATGGGTGTCGGGGTGGCCGAGCCGGGCCAGGAGCGTGAGCGGCCACGGCTCGCCGTGGAGCACGAGGTTGGGCCCCCAGGCGTGCGCGGTGCCGGTGGTGGGGCGGAGCGGGGACTGCAGCGTGACGTCAGGCATCGGAGCCTCCGAGCATGGGGCGGAACAAGGTGAGCGTGTCCAAGAGCAGATCGAGGGTGCCGGAGCGCCGCAGGTCGGCCAGCCAGGGGAGCGGCCCCGGGTCTTCGAGCGAGGTGGTGCCGAGCGCCTGGCGCACCGCGGCGCTCTCCACGAGCTCCAGCGCGGGGCGGGCGACGGCGTCGTCCTCGACGGCATCGGCGGCCAGCGCCAACCACGGCAGCGCCGGGTCGGCGTCGCACACGGTGCGCAGCTCGATCAGCACGCCCGCGGTGGCGGTGCCCTCCCGCGCCAGGAGCCGCGCGGCGGCGGTCACCGCGTCCCACGTGGGGTCGGCGCCGACGAGCTCGGCGAGCGGGGGCTGCAACACGCGCCAGGTATCGGCCTCCCCGACCGCGACCAGGAGCTCCACCACGCTCCCGACGTCGACCGCGCGCACCCCGGCGGGGAACCCGTCGCCGACGCGCAGGTCGGGGTCGAAGACAGCGGGCAGGGCGGCCAGGATGGTGTCGGTCGAGCTGCGCCCGGCGACGTCGAGCAGCACCTCCTGCGCCGGCTCGACCCAGGCGAGCTCGTGCAGCGTGGTGGCCACGTCGGCCACCGTGTCGATGTGATCGTCGAGCGCACCCAGCAGGCCGATGAGCGCACGCAGGAGCGGCTCGGCCTCCGGGTCGGCGAGGCGGTCGACCGCGTGGAGGTCGTCCACGAACTGCGCATCGATGACCGGGCAGGTGCCGCTGTCGGCGACCACGTCGAGGAGCGCGTCGGTGAGCGGGAAGTCGAGGGCCGCGCCGAGCACCCCCACCCCGTCGACCGCGGTGTCGGGATCCAGCGCCGCGATCGCCTCGAGGATCGCCACCGCGAGGTTGCCGAGGTCGACCTCGAGGTCGGTCACCAACAGGTCGACCCTGCACTCGATGGGCCGGTTCGCGTCGTGGAGTACGCGCACGAGCGAGACGAGCGCGGTGTCGTCCCCCTCCTGGACCGGCGCCCCCGCCGCGTCGACCTGCGCGAGGTGCGCCGCCGCGTCGTCGAGGGCCGTGAGCCGTCCGGCTTCTTCCTCATCCTCGACCCATGCGGCGAACGCGTCGTGGGCGTGCGGGTCGTCGAGGATCGGCGCGGCCACGCCGATCAGCTCGGGCAGACCGTCGGCCGCCACGACCACCGAGAGGCTGTCCCGGAGGGAGTTCCCGGTCGGGCCGGGCGCGTGGTCGTTGCCCGAGTCCGCCGTGGCCTGGAGCAGGTCGGCGACGACGCCCGGCCAGTCCGCGGCGAGGGCCGCCAGCGAAGGGTCGGGTGCGTCGGGCGCCAGGACCACGCTCCACACCCACCGGGGCGCCTCCGCGGACCGGAGCGCCGCCACCACGGGCTCGCGCACCACCATCCCGTCGTCGAGGACCTGGGCGGCGACTCTACCCGCCGTCGTGAGGAGCGGCACGACGGCGCCGGCGTCGAGCGAAGTCTGGCTGTGGATCGACACGCCGGAGCCGATCTCGCCGGCCGGCGCTGCGTAGACCCACTCCAGGCCGATGGCGAGCCACGCGTCGAGGTGCTCACGCTCGTCCAGGAGCCCGAGACCCCCGTCGAGCAGGCCCGCCAGCGAGAGCCCCTCCTGACCCGCCAGCGCCGACAACGCCGACACCGCCGCGCCGCCGACGTTCCCCGACCGCGTGGCGCCGTCGAGCGCCACGTCGAGACGCGCCAACGGCTGCACGGTGCCCTGCCGGTTCAGGCAGTCGAACGCGGCGTGCAGCTCGGTGTTGTCGCCCGCCACCACCCCGTCGGTGAGGTCGAACGCACGGCAGGGGCCTCCCGGCTCCAGCGCGTCCTGCCAGTCGTCCGCGGGCTCCAGGGAGACGCAGCCGCCGAGCAGGAGGACGAGCACCGCCGCCTCAGTCGAACAGGTACCGCAACCCGCCCACGAAGTTGGCGGTCGGGTAGATGCGCTTGCGGTAGCGGACACCGCCGTCGACCTCGGCATGGGCCTGGAACCGGCGGGCGAACGTGTAGGTGAAGCCCACGCCCGCCTGCGCGTGGAAGAACTCCGTCTGGTCGAGCGTCATGATGGCGCTGCCCACCAGGCCGATGACCACCATCTGGAAGTTCTCGGGCTCGCCCAGCACGCCGAACTGCAGACCGGCGTCGACCATGCCGAGGTTGCGCCACTCGTCCGTACGCAGGTTGAACGTGTACTTCTCGGCGTCGGGCGCCTGGACCGGACCGTCGGCCATGAAGTAGACACGGAGGAACCCGTTGATCTTGTAGTCCTTGTCGCCGAGCATGAGCTCGAGGCCGCCACCCGCGTTGGGGTTGAGCTGGTCCATCGGGGGCATCTGCTCGGCTTCGCCGATCGAGTTCTCGGTGTAGTAGTACACGCGGTCGCCGTGGAGACCGCCGGCGGCGAGCAGACCGATCCCCCCTGCGAGCGCAGGGGAAGCGGCGAGGAGGAGGGCAGAGAGCATCGGCAGCGCTCCGGGGGGCAGGAGGGACCGCGCTATCTAATCCGCCTGCCGCCGCGGGCAAGCGCTTCGCGCCGGAGCCACGCCGCCCGGCGCGCCGCAGGCCGCCGCGGGCGCAACGTAGTCCAGCTCACAGATTTGCGAGCTCTCTTGACGCTCCAACTGCCGCGCACCGTCAACCCCGACCGCTCCAGAATGCCGATGGAATCGAGGAGTTCGAGAATTTGGATATTCAACTACCCGAAATTCCACACTTTTGGAGATTTTTCATTTCTGTCCCGCCCCCGCGATCCCACGATCTCGCCCATCCCAGGCCCATCCCTGCGCGTGGTCGGCACTTGCCTGCGTCCACTGATTTTGCTAATCAAAGTCCGTCGACGCGCTCCGAGCGGTCGGCCTCCCCCCATCCATCCTCTGGAGACTCCATGAACAAGAAGGAACTCGTCGCCAAGCTCGCCAAGACCACCGGCCTCTCCCAGGCCAAGGCGGGCGAGGTCCTCAACGCGCTCTTCGCCGCCGAGTCCGGCAAGGGCCTCATCGCCGTCGAGCTCGACGCCGGCCGCAAGGTCACCATCCCCGGCTTCGGCACCTTCGGCAGCAAGAAGCGCCCGGCCCGCACCGGCACCAACCCGGCCAACGGCAAGAAGATCAGCATCTCGGCGCGCACCTACGCGTACTTCAAGCCGGGCAAGACCCTCCGCGAGCGCGTCTCCAAGTAGTCGCGCCCCGCTGGGCAACGGCGGCGTCGACCTTCGGGTCGGCGCCGTCTTCGTTTTGGCCCCGCGGCGGCGCGCGACGCCGCCCCGCCTCGGCGCGCTTCGGGACGGGAACCCGGCGTCGCCCTCAGTCCGCGGTGTCGGCGGTGTCCCCGGTGTCGCCGGTGTCGGCGCTGGACTCGACCACCACGAGCCGGCCTTCGGCCGTGGCGCCGTGGATGTTGGTGATGGTCACCGTGGTCGCACCGACGGCGACCGCCGGCACCGTGAATGAGACGGTCTGGACGCACGTGGCGCAATCCTCGGCGCAGTCGGTGCACTCGTCACAGGAGGTGCAGCCGACGGTCTCGCGGCAGGTGTCGCAGGCCGAGCACTCGTTTCGGTCGACGGCGACCACCGACGCGGCGTCGGTGCCCACCTGGACCGTGGTGTCCCACACCTCGGTGAGCGGCGCGGTGGTGGCGACCACCGTGTCGCCGGGCGCCGCCTCGGCCGGCGAGAAGACCGGCGTGTCGAGTGTGCAGTGCAGCGAGAGCGCCTCGGAGGAGGTGTCGCAGGCCAGGGCCAACCAGAGGAACATCACCACTCCGTCGTCAACAGGTCTTCCGTCGTCTTCTGCCCGGCCTGCAGCTCCACGCCGCCGGGCACGGTGCCCGGCAGGAACGGCATGGAGCGGCCGCCGCCCATCGGGCGTCCCGTCGACTCGTCGATGCCGGCGAAGACCACGTTGCCACCACCCTTCCATTCGCCGTCTTCGCCCTTGGGCACGGCCTCCTGCATGTACTCCATCCAGATCGGCAACGCCGTCTGGCCGCCGGTCGCGGAGGAGCCGAGCGTCTTGGGCTGGTCGTACCCCACCCAGACCACCGTGAGCACCTTCGGCGTGTAGCCGGCGAACCACGCGTCGCGGTTCTCGTTGGTGGTGCCGGTCTTGCCGGCGACCCGGATGCCGAGCTTGCTCGCCTTGGCCGCCGTGCCTGCGGTGGCCACCTCGATGAGCATCCAGTTCATGATCTGCGACACCGACGGATCGAGCACCTGCTCCCACTCCGCCGGGGGCGTGTACGACTCGAGCACGACGCCGTCGCGGTCGACCACCTTGTCGATGTAGTGCGGCTCGACCTTGTGGCCGACCGTCGCGAACGCGCTGTACGCCCGCCCGATCTCCGGCATCGTGAGCGACGCGGACCCGAGGCCCATCGACAGGTCGATGTCCATGTGGCTCTCGATCCCGAGCTTCTTGGCGAGGGCCGCCACCGGCTCCAGCCCGATGACGTCGAGCACCCGCACGGTCACGACGTTGCGGGACAGCGCCAACGCGCGCCGGAGCGTGATGTCGCCGAGGTAGTCCTCGCCGTAGTTGGCGGGCTTCCAGAGCTGGCTGTTGAGGGTGTTGTAGACCAGGGGGGCGTCCTGCACGATGGTCGCCGCGGTGAACTTGCGCGACTCGATCGCCGCCGCGTACACGATCGGCTTGAAGGTGCTGCCCACCTGGCGCTGCGCCTGCGTGGCGCGGTTGAACTGCGTGTCCTGGAAGTCGACCCCGCCGACCATCGCCAGGACGGCGCCGTCTTCGAGGCGATAGCTCCACAACGCGCCCTGGATCTCCGGCTTCTGGAACAGGCTCACCGCGACGTAGGGCCCGTCGCCCGCGTCGGCGTACTTCGCCATCGCCTCGGTCTTGCGGAAGTCCTTCGCCTCGACCTCGACCGTGATGACGTCGCCGACCTTCAACGCCTTGCCCAGGTCGTCGATCTTGCGGCCCTTGCGCCCCTCTTCCGGGGTGACCGGCCACGCCCACGCCGTCCAGGAGAGCGGCATGATGCCGGTGACGCCGCCGAGATCGACCAGGGCGTGCTTCTTCTGTACGTCGGTGACCACCGCCGTGTAGAACTCGCCTTCGACCACCGCGCCGACCTTCTCGGTCAAGGCCGCGATCTTTTCGTCGCGGGCCGTGCCGGACACGTTCTCGGCCGCGCCGCGCCAGCCGCCGATCTTCTCTTCGGCGTCGCCCACGCCGCTGGTGACCGCGCGCTGGGCCTCCTGCTGGAGCCGCAGGTCGCACGTGGCGTGCACGACGAGCCCGTCGTTGTACACGCGGTCCTGGCCGTAGGTCTCGACCAGGTAGCGCCGCACGTGCTCGGTGAACCACGGCGCCATCACCAGGAACTCGTTCTTCCGGGCGACGATGTCGAGCTCCTGGGCGTAGGCGGCGTCGGCCTCTTCGCGGGTGGCGTACCCGTTGTCGACCATCTGATCGAGCACGTACTGCTGGCGCGCCTTGGCCTTCTCGGGGTGGCGGTGCGGGCTGTAGTCGCTCGGGCGCTGGGGCAGGCCGGCGATCATCGCCGCTTCGGGCAACGTCAGCTCGCCCACGTGTTTACCGAAGTACACGCGCGAGGCCGCCTCGACCCCGTACGCCCCCGAGCCCAGGTAGATCTGGTTGAGGTACAGGTAGAGGATGTGGTCTTTTTCGAAGGTGTCCTCGACCCGCCAGGCCAGGAGCACCTCCTTGATCTTGCGCGTGAACGTCTTTTCGCTGGAGAGGAGGAACGTGCGCGCCACCTGCTGCGTGATGGTGGACGCGCCCTGTGCCTTCTTGCCCGCGAGCGCGTTGCGGCCGACCGCGCGCACGATCCCCATGTAGTCGATGCCGCCGTGCTGGTAGAAGTTGGCGTCCTCCGCAGAGATGAACGCCTCCTTCAGCACGTCGGGCATGGCCTCGAGCTCGACGACGTAGCGCCGCTTCTCGTAGATCTCGCCCATCAGCTCGCCGTTGCGGTCGTAGACGACCGTGACCGTCGGCGGCCGGTATTTGCCGAGCGTCTCGACGCTCGGGAGGTCGCGCGAGTAGTACCACCCCACCCCGAACGCCGCGGCGACGCCCAGGAGCACCCCCACGACCGACAGGGTGAACGTGCCCGCGAAACCTGCTGACAACCAGCGGAAGATGCGACCCTTCGGCTTGGCGGGCGGCTTGGCGGGCGGCTTGGG
>SXOM01000272.1 GCA_005776735.1 Pseudomonadota bacterium | reverse complement strand
GGGCGAAATTCTCCCGGGGGGAACGGAACCTCGCCGGCGCCGCGGGTTGACTTCTTCCCGCGCCCGTCGCCTACTTGTCACGCCACCCACGGAGTTCGGACGCCGTGGAGCGCAATCCCGCGCCGCCGGATCCGACGTTCCCGAGGGCCCCGACCATGATGCGCGTGTTGGCCGGCTGGCCGTTCGTTGTGACCGCCCTCAGCTTCCTCGCCGGCGCCTGCGCCGGTCATACCCTTGCCTTTTCCGGGAAGCCGAAGCCGCGCCGGGGCCTGTTGCGTTCGTTCGACGACAACCAGTTCGCGATCTTCGGCGGCCTGCTCGGGGCCCTGTTGGTGGTGAACCTGCCGCAGACCGCACACGTCCTGTTCGACCCACCCCCCATCGACCTGGCCGAAAACGAGTGGCTGCCGGCCATCGGCTACGTCCTGACCGTCGTCCTCTTCCCGGCCGTGATGTTCACGTTGTTGTACTGGGCGAGCTCCTCGGCACACCTGGCCCCGCGCCGACGCGACCTCGCGCAGACGCTGCTCGAACGCATCCGCGCGTCGTGGAAGCGCGTGGCCGTCTCGGCGGCCATGCCCGCCTTGTGCCTCGCCGGCGCGTGGCAGTTCTCCCTCGGGACGTCCACCGCCGCGAGCACTCGATTCTTCACAATCGTGTGTGTCTTGTGGATCTGGGGGAGCGTCGGCGCGTTCGGACGCCTGCTGGACGCCCAACTTCGGGGGACGCGCCTGCGCCTCGTTGCGTTCGCGGCCGTGGCCCTCCTCGCCTGGTTCGCCGCGTTGGGTCTGCAGGAGCACGAGCTCCGGCCGTTGGCCTCGGACGACGAGAGCGAAGTGCAGGGGCCCTCCATCGTCGCGGACGCCTGGCTCACGGCGCTCCATCGTCGCCTGGCGACGATCGACCCGCAGACGCCGCCGTGCAACGGCCTCGAATCGGCCGAGGTCGAAGCCACCGCGACGCCGGGCGACGGGCAACCGCTGCTCTTCGTGGCCGCTGCGGGTGGGGGCTCCCGTGCGGCCATCTACGCTTCGCTGGTTCTCTCGATGCTCGAACGCACGCCGTCCGACCTCGCAGAGCTCACCGGGACGCGGCCGGCCGCGCACGGATACCATGGGGGTCGGATCTACGACCGCATCGTCGCGATGTCCGGCGTGAGCGGTGGCAGCGTGGGGATCGCCAACTTCGCCGCGAACCACGACGAGGAGGGCACGCCCCCGACCCGGGGTTGTCCGATGCGCAACGTGTTCTGCTCGGAGCTCCAGATCCCGGTGAGCGACCGCCTGCGACCCGTGATGATGCGGCCCGTGGTCGACCACATGCTCGCCGACTTCCAGGCTCCGTTCCTGATCGGCGCCCTGGACCCGCTGCGCACCCGTGGCGAATGGATGGCGAAGTTCTGGCGGGAGCACCTCGGTTGGTCCGAACGGTTGGCCGCCAGGCCAGCCGGGAGTTCGCCGCTGCTGCTCCTCAACGCCGTCGACGCCCGCGAGGGTCATCGCGTGGTCTTCGGGGTCCCGAGCCTGCCGGCGGAGCTCCTCGCGCCGTCCACCACCTTCCTGCCGTTCTCGGCCGTGTCCGAGCGCTACACCGTCGAGGACGCGGTCCGCACGTCGGCCTCGTTCCCGTTCGGGATGGACCTGCCACGACGCCACAGCCGACCGCTCATCGACGGAGGGGTGCTCGACAACTCCGGTACCGACACGCTCGCGGCGCTCCTCACCGGCCTCGACCGCCCCGGCGGCGCGCTCTCGGAGCCGGTCCGCAAGCGGGCCGCCTGCCTGCTGCGGGTGATCCGCGCACACCCGGTCGTCGTCATCGAGATCGACTCCGGCGCCAAGCCCACGACCCTCGGGGATGGCTCGCCGTCCCGAACCCCCTTCCTGCTCCCTGCCGACAGCCTCACGGCGGCGATGTGGAGGCGGGAACGGTACGCGGTCGGCGAAGCGCGCGACGCGGTATCGGCGTGGTCGGTGGAGGCCGCGGCCGGCGGTGCGGAGCCGACCTGGATCACCTTCCCGTACGCCCCCGAAGGGTTCGGCGCAGCGTCCGAGGACGACGGGGTCATGACGGCGTGGGCGCTCGGTCCCGCGGACAAGGCGAGTCTGTTCACCAGCTTCCGGAACGTCGCCCGGAGCCCCGAGGGCGGGACCATCCCCTACCCCGGAGGCCCGGTGAAGTCGCCGGTCCCCTCGCTGCTCGCCCTCTTCGTACAGCCCGGTCCGACGAAGCCGGAGATCTCCGCCGAGGCCGACGAGGCCCTCGCCGTGAGCGACTGGGAGCGCCCCGGAGGTCGGGCGCTCGCCGAGGCTCGGTTCGGTGCAGCCAGGTTGGCCCAGCTCACCGCGCTGATGGTGCGCGACCGACCCGACGACGCCCCGTCCCTCGCCGCCGAGGCCGCCGGCGTCGGCGTGCCCGCGGTGGAGGGGGACGTCCTCTCCGAAAGCGCGGCGGGGGTGCCGACCGCACTGTGGTTGCCCATCGGCGTGGACGCCGGGCCGGACCTGATCGCCCACAGCCTCGAAGCGCCCGCGACCGTCCGCCGCGACGCACTCGCGGCCCCTCGGCTCGCCCGCCGTACGCTCGCGTTCACCGATGCTTCGCTGACGGTGCCGGTCGGCTGGTTGGTGCCGGGAACGGTCGTGACACTCGAGCCGATGGCGACGGGGACCGACGCCGCCGGGACGGTCGTGCGCGCCACCGCGAACGTACGGGTGGATCGTGCGCCGTGCCTCACCGGCGATCGCCTGGAGCTCCTGGCCTGCCGCGGCACCGTGCCGGCCGCAGACGGCTGGCCCGCCGCCCTGACCGCCGTAGGCGCACCCTTCGCCCCGTCCTGCGTGGACGCCGAGCGGCCGAGCCCCGAGTGGTGCGAACGCCAGGCCGGGAAGGTGCAGGGTCCTGCGGTGCTCCTGAGCCTCGACGAGGAGGAGCGCGCCCGGGAGGCGACGCTCCGGGACCCGCTCGCCCGCCTCCTCGGGGTCGACCTCGAAGTTCGGCGCGTCGCGGCCCCCACCCCCGGCTACGTGAGCCTGGTGGTCGTCGGGCCCGACCCGGCGGACACCCCAGGCAAGGCCACCCCACGGGCCCCCACACCGGCACGCGCGCCCGCGGCGGCCGTCGAGCCGCCGACGGCCGCCACCGCCACGACGGCGCTCGCCGCGGCCGCACCCGAGGCCCCACCGCTCCCGCCCCCCGTCGCGCCGCCCACCCCCGTCGCCGAACGAGCGGTCGCCCTGCGGCTCACGCGGGTCGAAGTGTCGGAGCTCCCCAGCTTGGAGGGCGGCGATCTCGACCTGATGGTCACCCTTCACCCCCTGCCGCGCGGGGCGCCCCTGACAAAGGACCAGGCGCGTGGCGGCTCCCCCCGCCGCTTCGCGGGGGAGGCGTACCGACGCGTCGACCAAGGCGCCACCGACTGGCCGCCCTTGACGATCTACCGCGAGAACCTGACCACCCGCGAGCAGACCTTGCGCCTGGACCTCGAGGACCACGACCTCCGCGCCAGCGACGGCCAGGAGCTGAGCGACGTCTGGGTGACGCTCCGC
>SXOM01000271.1 GCA_005776735.1 Pseudomonadota bacterium | reverse complement strand
CTTCGACGCTGCTGGCACGCTCGTCGCGGCCTACCGAAAGCTCCACCTGTTCGACATCGACCTCGCGGACGGCACCCGCTTCCGCGAGAGCGCCCACATCGCGCCGGGAGCCGACGTGGTCGTGGTCGACACCCCGGTCGGTCGGCTCGGGCTCAGCGTGTGTTACGACCTGCGCTTCCCCGAGCTCTACCGTCGCCTGGTCGACGCCGGCGCCGAACTGATCAGCGTTCCGAGCGCGTTCACGCTCACGACCGGCCGCGACCACTGGCACCCGCTCGTCCGCGCCCGAGCCATCGAGTGTCAGGCCTGGGTGCTCGCCCCCGCGCAAGAGGGGCCCCACGGCGGGGGCCGCCACAGCTATGGACACAGCCTCGTGGTCGACCCCTGGGGCACCGTCGTGGCCGACTGCCCCGACGGCGAGGGGCTCGCGCTCGCCGAGGTCGACCTGGCCCGGGTCGCCGAGGTGCGCCGCGCGATGCCGGTGGCGGCGCACCGGCGCCTGTAGGGCGGCGTCGCCACGCTCCCTGCGGTCGCGCGCCCGCCCGGCCCGCGCATCGTCACGGGGGGCAGGTGCCCGTACCGTCGTACTCGAGGTTGTCGATGGCGTAGGCGTACCCCGAGCCGGTGATGTAGGTCTCGATCTTGTCGACGCTCCCCCCGAGCCAGACGGTCTGGACCGAGCTGCCTCCGGTGAGCCGGTAGGTGGTGCTCGCGACCATGGAGCCACCGTTGTAGCTGTTCACGGCCACGGTGATGTCGCTGGCGCCGGCGGTGCGCGCGAGGTCGAAGACCACGTTGGTCACCGCAGTGCTGAACGTGAGGGTGTTGGTGCTGGAGCCGAAGTCCCACAGGCCCCACGCTTCGTCGGGTACGGTGCCGCCGTCGGACCAATTGCCGGGGTCACCGTTGGTGTCGCCGCCGATGAGCCCGTAGCCGCTGCCCATCGAGAAGCTGAGGCCGTAGGCACCGTAGTACGAGCCGGGGTTGGCGGCGGCCCCGTACGCCGCGTAGGCGGCGGCGAAGTCGACCATGCAGGTGCACGCCGAGTCGTCGACCGTCCCGTCGCAGTCGTCGTCGATGCCGTTGCACACCTCGGCGTCGGCGGGGGACACCGCGGCGTCGGTGTCGTCGCAGTCGTCGTCGTTGGCAACCGTGTCGGTCGGCAGCGTACAGGCCGTCACCGCCGCGCCCGGATCCCCGTAGCCGTCGGCGTCGGCGTCGGTCCACCCCTCGTCGCCGGTGCTCAGGTCCACGCTCGGGTCGTCGTCGTCGACCATGCCGTCGCATTCGTCGTCGACGCCGTTGCAGACCTCGGCGGCCGACGGCGACACGGCCGCGTCGGTGTCGTCGCAGTCGGTGTCGTTGGTGACCGCGTCTGCGGGGAGGGAGCACGCCCACACCGGGGCGGCCGTGTCGCCGTAGCCGTCGGCGTCGGCGTCGGTCCAGCCGTAGACGCCGGTGGCCGTGTCGACGTCGGGGTCGTCCTCGTCGACCAGCGTGTCGCACTCGTCGTCGACGCCGTTGCACACCTCGGCGGCGTCGGGGTTGACGTCGGGGTCGACATCGTCGCAGTCGCCGTCGTTCTCGACCACCCCCGCCGGGAGGGTGCACGCCCACATCGGGGCGTCGGGGTCGCCGTAGGTGTCGGCGTCGGCGTCCATCCAGCCCCACGCTCCCGAGCCGGTGTCGATGTCGGGGTCGGCGGCGTCGACGTCGCCGTCGCAGTCGTCGTCGAGCTCGTTGCAGACCTCGAGCGCGTCGGGGTTCACTGCCGCGTCGGTGTCGTCGCAGTCGCCGTCGTTGTCGACCGTGCCCTCGGGCGCGCTGCACTCCTCGAACGGGAGCGCGGAGTCGCCGAACCCGTCGGCGTCGGCGTCCATGTAGAAGGTGGACTTCACGCCGTCGTCGATCCCGCCCTGGCAGTCGTCGTCGACGCCGTTGCAGACCTCGACGGCGTCGGGGTTCACGGCCGCGTCGCCGTCGTCGCAGTCGCCCACGCGCGCGCTTGCGGCCTCGGGTTCTTCGCAGGCCGAGACGGGGGCGTCGACGTCGCCCCAGCCGTCGGCGTCGGCGTCGCTGTAGAACGTCGAGGTCACGTCTTCGTCGATCTCGCCGTCGCAGTCGTTGTCGACCTCGTCGCAGGCCTCGGAGTGCCCGGGGTACACCGCGGGATCGTCGTCGTCGCAGTCGCCGCTGGTGGCGGGGAACCCGTCGCCGTCGCGGTCGACCGCGTCTTCTGCGGTGTCGGGGTCGGTCTTGACCACGCCCACGTCGTTGAAGCAGCCGACCAGGCGCGCGAGGCCGAGGAGTCGTTTCATCGCGGGATCATGCGGAGGCCGCCCCTGGCTGTCAAGGCCGGACGCCAGTCCGGGCTCGTCGCCCCGGCGCCGCGCGGCGCGGCGGACCCGGCCGCCTTCGGGACGGTCGCGGCGCCGCGCCCGGGGGCGCGCGGATTCTCCCCGTGCCGGCTATCGTGCGGTGGTGACCTGGTGTGCGCTCCTCCTCGGGTTGGCCCTGGCCGGCGACGACCTCGACGGCGACGGCTGGGGTGCGCCCGACGACTGCGATGACGCCGACGCCACCGTGCATCCCGAGGCGCCGGACGCCTGGTACGACGGGCGCGACGCGGACTGTGCGGGCGACGACGACTACGACCAGGACGCCGACGGCTTCGAGGCCGAGGCCTACGGGGGGCTGGACTGCGACGACCTGCACGCGGTGATCCACCCCGACGCGATCGACGCGTGGTACGACGGCGTCGACGCGGACTGCCTCGGGAACGACGACTACGACGCGGACGGCGACGGCTACCGAGCGTGGCAGTACCAGGGCGACGACTGCGACGACTTCGACCACTACGTGCACCCCGGCGCGGACGACGCGCCGTACGACGGGGTGGACGCCGACTGCGCCGGCGACGACGACTACGACGCGGACGACGACGGGTTCGTGGCGCTGCGCGTGGGCGGCGACGACTGCGACGACGACGACGCGGACGTGCACCCGGGCGCGTCGGACGTGCTCGGGGACTTCGTGGACCAGGACTGCGACGGGGTCGCGGCGCGGCCGGAACACGAACAGCCCGACGTGGACGACACGTCAGGCTGTGCGGGGGCCCTGGGGGGACTGCCGGCGCTCACGCTCGCGTGGCGACGGCGGAAGCAAGCCTAGCGGCTTACTTCGTCTCCTTGTGGGTCGTGGTCTTGCGCTCGAACCGACAGTACTTGTTCAGCTCGATGCGGGCGGACGTGTTCTTCTTGTTCTTCTGCGTGGCGTAGCGGCTGACCCCGGGGATCCCGCTCTCGCGGCAGGTGGTGCACTCCACGAAGATCGTGGTGCGCCCCAGCGCCTTCTTCTTGGCCATGTTCGACTCCCAGACGGATGAGGGCGGCGAGCTAATCGGATCGGCGAAGGCTGTCAATACGGGGCGGTCGCCGCGGGCGCGCATGGCCGGTGTGGGGCGCTGGGGCACGCCGGGCCACCCGGACCGCCAGGAGCGCCTCGCCCCTACCAGTGCCGGTAGGTCAGGAAGTTCACCGGCAGCGCCTTGCCGGACCGCCGCGCCCGCTGGACCTCCTTGGCGGTGTAGTCGGCGCGGTCGATGCGTTGCTCCTTGGCGTTGAACAGCACCAGGAGCCCTCCCTGGTTGCCCAGCTTGAGGCCGCCCAGGCCCCGCCGCGTGGTCAGGACCTTGGACTCGCCTGCGCCGATGCGGCCGCTGAGTTGCACCGCGCGTCCCCCCTTGTCCACCAGGCGCCAACCCGAGAGGTCCACGGCCTCGGCCTCCAGGTTCATCAGCGCCACCCACTCGTCCTTGCCCGGGGGCGGCGCGACCATCGCCGAGGTGATGTAGACCTCCACGTCGTCGTCCGCGACGTCGACGCGGGGATCGGTGGGGTGGTTGACGATGTCGCCGGG
>SXOM01000270.1 GCA_005776735.1 Pseudomonadota bacterium | reverse complement strand
GCGCGACCAGGAGGACCTCGGCCGGGTCGACTGTGGGCAGGACACCACCTGCACCAAGATCGTCCACGAGATCGTCGCCGACCGCTGGCGCGCCGCCGCCACCGGCGGCGACGGGGAGTGGTGGTGTGAGCGTTCGACCCGCGGCCTCCTCACCGAGGGGGCCGACGCCCGCCTGACGGTGGCGATGCGGATTCCCGTCGGCGCGGAAGGTTCGGCTGCGGAGGGCCTGCGGCGCGGCTGTGTCGGGGACGGCGCTGCGAGCGGGAAGCGCGCGGACGGGCGCCGAATGCGGGCGCGGTGAGATCAGACCGGCACGATGTCCGCGTGCATCCCTGCCGCGGCCACGAGCGCGACGGCGCGTCGCGGCGTCATCGGCGCCGTGGACGCTCGCCGCCCAGGGACTGCCAGCCGGCGAAGGTGGGGAGGAACGCCGGTGCGGCCTCTCCCCGGCCATCGGCGGTGCGCACGGTGAAGGGGTGGTTGGCCAGGCTCAGGACACCCGCGTCGTGTCCGGGGAGCACACTGAGCTCACGCTCGCCCAGGGCGTAGTCGCGCCAGAGCACCAGCGCCTCGTTGCGGGCGGTCCGGCCGGCCTCGCGGGGCCGACTACGCTCGGCCATGCCCATGCTGGTCACTGCCAGGACGCTGCATCCGGGATCCTCGGCGAGGATCGAAGCGTATCTGGACGCCCACCGGCCGGAGAGCTGGGGGCCGTCGAGCAGGAGAACGACGGCGAGGTTCGGGCCCACGGAGCGGATGACCTCGGCGAGCGGGTCCTGGCGGGCGAGGTCCTCGCACACGAGCACGCAGAACGTGAGCCAGCGCCGGTGCGAGAAGAAGCGGAGCTCCCGAGGTCCGATCTCGGTCAGCTCGGAGCACTCCTCCCCGTGCCGGAGCCGATCGGCCAGCCCGTAGTGCTCGATCTGGGCCCGGTCGAGGCGCCAGCGATGGTGTTTGCGCTGGATGTGGGGCGGACCGACGCCGGTGTCGACGACCGCGACGTTGGCCACGTGATCGTTCCCCGCGGGGTCGGGTGTGGAGAGTGCCGCGCCGCCCACGAGCACGAGGCCGGCGCGTTTGGCGAAGTCCAGCACCACTTCGAGCTCGCTGCTGGTCAGCGAGAGCTCGGGGAGCACCACCATGCCGATCTCGCCGACCGCGTCACGGGCTGAGCGCAGCCTGGCCTCGGCATAGCGAAGGAGCCCCTCGGGGTCGGGCCGTCGGACCACGTGGAAGTGTTGGGTCTGGTCGGCAGGGTTCGGGAACGGCCCGGGTCGGGCGATCGCGACGAACTCCTCGTCGCGCAGCCGGAGCGGCCACGGGAGGACCAGGACGTGCAGGGCATCCGGGTCGCGACTGCCGCGGGCGCCGACGGGGCGCGTCGTGGTCCACGTCGCGTCCACCTCGTCGCTGCCGATCAGGGCGAGGCTGCGTGACAGCGCCCGGAGGGTGAGGCCGCGATACGGAGTACGGTGTTTCGGGAGGACCCGCACCTTCTCCGGGCGCACAAGCCAGCCCAAGGTCCGCCCTCCGCTCGCCAGAAGGCGCTCGCGGGCGAGGCCGACGACGGCTGCTTTGTGAGCGGCGCCCGCGATGGCCGCGCCTTCGTCGGCGACCAGGCACAGGCGCAACAACGCCCCCGTGTACTCGCGGAGGCGGGCCTCGTCCCGAACACGATGCGCGCCGAACATCGGCGTGTCCGACAGGGAGAGCAGGAGCCGCCAGTCCTGCTCCAACGGCGGAGGGACGGGCGGTAGGGCGCTGGCCGTGGAGCCATCCCGGAAAGCCTCACCAATCGACAATCGCCACTCCTCCGAGAGGCGACGGGCGAGCGCCGGCCAGTGCAAAGGGAGAAGGCCGCCGACGGGTCCCTGGGCGACGATGTCGAAGAGTCGGGTGTACAGGCCGGTGCGACGGAGAACCGAAGCGGTGATCGCGAACAGGTCGGGCGCCCATGACGGGCAGTTGCCGCGGGTGCAGCCAGGAAGGAGGTACTCCAGGTACTCTCCGGTGCTTCCTTCGCGCCATCGGGGCATGGGCAGCCCTCGATTGGGACATAGTCGCGGGGCGGTCAGCGGCAAGGGCCACCCTCCGCGCAACGCGTGGCGGGCAGTTGTACGACCGCTTCTGGTGGGGCATGCGTGCCCCTCCACCGCGGCCCCGCTCGAGCGCCCGATCCAGAAGCCCAGGCCTGGATGGACGTCGTGGCCGAGCTGGCCGAGCTGCCGACGTTCGCCAGGTCGGCGAACGGTTTGGCGGTGTGCGGTGAGTCGTTCCGGGCGGTGAGCTGGTACCGGCCCCACCTCGACACGTCGTTGCGGTTCATCGAGGCCGCGGTCCGCGCCCGCCTCGGTGCTCGCGCCGCCGGCGTGGACTTCGTCGTCGTCGACGCCACCACCGCGCTCTTGCCCGACGCGTCGGTCTGGCCGCCCTCGCCCCGCGGGCGCGGTGGGCGTCGTGGGCGCAGTCCGCGACGCCGATCGCTGCAAGAAAGCTGGCCTTCGGAGGGTGAACAGGCACGGAGTGGGCGGCGGGGCGCAGGTTGGCGGGCAGCCCCGACTACGCCCGCCGCCTCGCTGAGGTACCCCTGTGTCCGCCGACCTTCCGATCTTCGAGTTCATCCTTCGGAACCACAACGGCTTCAACGCCCGGGCGACACACGACGCACGTACAACCTATGTTTCTTGGTATTGTCGGCAGGCTCTGTAGGCGTGTGGTTCAAGTGGGAGTTTTACCCCCCGCTGAACCGGTGGCCGCTCACTCGACCGCGAGCCGGTGATCCCCCGCGCCGAGCCGCACCCGCACCCACGGGTCCGCGAAGATGACACACGCCGCGCAGGTGTCGTCGCCTGCGGCCAGGGCCACGCCATCCGCAGCGGCGCTCGTCGCGCCGGGGGCGTACACCTCGACGTCCCAGCCGGCGTAGTCGCTCCCGGCGACGAGCACGATGTCGTCGGGCGTCTCTGCGGTCAGTGCGGCCCCGTCGGCCACCGCCGTGTGGGCGCCGTCGCCGGGTACGATCCGGGCGTTGAGTTCGCCCGGGTCGTCGGCCCACGAGTCGACGCCGTCCACCGTGGCGGGGGCGAGGGTCTCCACGGAGCGTCGGAGGAGCGGGACGACGCTCCCGACCCGCTGGAAGAGCGGGCCCTCGCCGACCGCGGCGCTCACCGTCACCGCGCCTTGGGCCACCTCGCCCGACCACCAGTGCACCCACCGGCCCGTCGGGAGCGTGCCGCTCCACGTGCTCACGCCCGCGTCGACCACCGGCGCGACGAACAGGTCGTCGCCGACGAAGAAGTCCAGCGTCGAGTGTACGCCGGAGTCGGGGTCGCCGAGCCCTTGGGGCAGCACGACGGGCCGGCCCTCGTCGAGCATGCGCGCGACGGCGGCCTGGTAGTACGGCCACAAGCGGGTGTGCAGCTCGGCGTAGCGGCGGAAGGCCGCCAACGTCGCGTCCGAGAACTGCGAGTCGCCGTACACCTCGAAGTCCCAGGGGTTGTGGTTGTCCCCGGCGCCGCCGTACTGCCACACGGGCAAGAGCGCCGCGTACTCCATCCACCGCACGAACGCTTCGTGGGTGGGCCGACCGCCGCGGTACCCCCCGGTGTCGCTCGCGTAGAACGGGTACCCACTCACCGAGAGGCCCGTGCCGCCGTGCACCGCGGACACGAGGCCCCCGACGAGCAGCGTGCCGTCCTCCTCGTCGTCCCAACGTTCGAAGTCGTTGTCGAGGTCCCCCGGCCAGATGACGTCGGTCACCGTGTGCCCGCCCAGCCCGCCGCCGCGGCCGATGAGCAGGCCGCCGCCCGCCTGCGGGGCCGCGTAGGGCGCATGGTAGAAGCTCGCGAAGCGGTGATGCATGGTCCGCTCGTCCTCGCCGTTGGTGAAGCCCCACCCCTGCAGGCGGTTCCCGAGGAGCCCGAGCTGCACGTCTTCGCCGTAGTCGAGCTTCCACCCCTCGATGCCGCGGTCGTGAGCGGCGGCGACGCGCAACGCCCAGGCGGCGGCGGCGTCGGGGTGGGTCAGGTCGACGAGGTCGCCGAAGTCGCTGAACAGGAGCTGATCTTCGAACAACCAGCCGTTCTCCGAGAACGCCGCGTGGTCGGGGTCCTCCGCCTCCACGTAGGGCGTGGTCCACGCCAACCAGCGGAACCCCAGCGCGTGCAGCTCGTCGACCATCGGATCCCAGTTCGGGAATTGGTCTGGATCGGGCTGCATCGAGTTGTAGGTGGTCTGCCACGGGTTGTCGACCCACATGACGCCGGTCGGGAGATCGAGCGCCCGCATCGTCCGTGCGTCCTCCAAGACTTCGTCGCCGCTGACGTTGACGTTGCGCCAGTGGAGCGGAGCGAACGCCCAATCCGGAGGGACCTCCGGGGCGCCCGTGCGCTGCCAGTAGCGGCCCGTGACCAACGCCGGCTCACTCGGCGCGTACAGGTCGATGGTGACGCCGTCGCCGAGCTGCTGGAAGACCACCCCCACGCGCCCTGGGTCGGTGGCGGCCACGTCGAAGACGCCGGGCCGGTGGCTGTCCACGAGCATCCCCCAGCCGGCGCTGGACACCAGGAGCGGGACCGGTACGTGCACCTCGTTGTAGCCGCTCTCGCGGCCGAGCTCGATCTCGATCTGCATCGGGCGCACCCGGCCGCGGTGCTCGATGGTGTCGAAGTGCTCCCCGAGCCCGTAGAACGCCTCGTGGTCCGCCACCGGCATCGAGACGCCGACCCACGGCACCGGCAGCTCGCCCTCGTCGGGCACCACGGTCAGTCGCAGTCCGGGCCCACCGTCGTCGACCACGACCACGGCCGTACGTCCGCCGCCGAACTGCAGGCGCCCGTCGGCGTAGCCGGTGGACTCGAGGAACGTGAACCCCTTGGCGCACACCTCCGACTGGTCCGCTTCCACGCCGGCGGTGGCGAGCGTGCCCGCGGCGGCACGCTCGTCGTACAGGAACCACGGGTCGTAGGAGCACGCGTCGAAGTCGGCGCCGTAGGCCTCGACCAGGGTGAAGGTGAGGGGGGCCTCCGCCCCGTCGGGGCGGGTCCACGACAGGCCTTGGGCGGTTGCTTCGAGGCGGGCGCCGTCGGAGTCGTTCCACACCTCGGACGCAGGGTCGGTGCCGCCCGAGTCGCAGGCGACGAGCACGTACAGGAGCATGCCGGGAGTATATGCGGTAAGCTCGCCCGCGATGTTCCTGGTCCTCCTCGTCGGCTGTGGTCAGCTCGCCTTCCTCAACGCTCCCCCCGAGGTCCGCCTCGTGTCGCCCGAGGCGGGCGCGCTGGTGAGCCACTCCGGCGCGGTCACGTTCGTGGCCGAAGTCAGTGACGACTACGATCCGATCGACGCGCTCACGGTCCAGTGGTTGTTGGCCGACGGCAGCTCACTCGGTGGCGAGACCACGATCGACGACGAGGCCAGCACCCTCACGTTCGTGAGCGAAGGCCAGCTCCCCAAGGGCGAGCCCGTCGTGACCGTCCGCGTGGTCGACCACCTCGGCGAGTCCGATGCCGCCGAGGTCAAGCTGCTGGTCTTCGACGATGTCGCGCCGGACATCACGTGGCTCACGCCGGTCGAGAACGGGCGCTACGCCGCCGGCGAGGCGCTCACGGTCCGGGTCGACATCCAGGACCCCGACCCGCTCACCGACACCAGCATGGTGCTCGAGTGGTCGGGCAGCGCGGTCCAAGGGGTCGCCGGGCTCCCCGACTCGCTCCCCGAGTCGGGCGAGGTCAGCTTCGACCTCGAGTCGCTCGCGATCACGCGGTGGACCCTCGGCCTGGCGGTCACCGACGCCCTCGGCGCCTCGGCGAGCTCCACCATCGCGTTCGACGTCGTCAACGGCGACCGGGACAACGACGGCTACCTCGACGTCGCCCTCGGCGGCGACGACTGCGACGACGACTCGGGCGGGGTCCACCCCGGCGCTTCCGAGTGGTGCAACGGCCTCGACGACGACTGCGACAGCCTGTTCGACGAAGAGCCCGAAGACGGCCTGCCCTGGTACGCCGACGGCGACGACGACACCTACGGCGATCCCGCCGACGTCTTCTACGCATGCGACGCCCCGGCGGGCCGCGTGGCCGACGACACCGACTGCGACGACGCCGACGCCGACGTCTTCCCCGGCGCCCCCGAGCGATGCAACCACGCCGACGAAGACTGCGACGGGCAAGACGACGACGGAGCGAGCGACGCGGTCACCGTCTACCTCGACTTCGACGAGGACGGGCACGGCGCCGGCGACGCCTACGCGGTGTGCTTCCCCTCGGTCGACGAGGTGGCCCTCGGTGACGACTGCGACGACGGCGACCCCGACGTGTACCCCGGCGCGCCCGAGGTGTGCGACACCGCCAACACCGACGAAGACTGCGACGATCTCGCCGAGGACGACGACCCCGACTCCACCGGCAAGGCCGACGCCTGGTACGACGCCGACGGCGACAACCGGGGCGACCCGGCCGTGGCGGGCCAGCGGTGCGACCTCGGCGCCGACTGGGCCGACAACGATGAAGACTGCGACGACACCTCGTCCTACGCGTGGACCGACCGCACCGAGGTGTGCGAAGACGGCCTGGACTACGACTGCGACGGCACCGACGCCAATTGCCGCCTGTCCGGCACCGTCGACCTCGGCGCGGCCGACGCCACCCTCGAGGGAGATGCATACGCGGCGGTGGGGTGGCTGTTCGCTGCGCTCGGCGACGTGGACGGCGACGGCACCGACGACTTCGCCGTCTCCGCGCTGTTGGCCGGCGAGATCTACCTGGTCCGGGGAAGCGGCCTCGGGGATGGCCTGGCGGGCGCCTGGCCCACGCTCTCCGGCACCACCACCGCCGGCGCGCTCGGTGACGCGATGTGGGGCGTCGGCGACCTCGACGGCGACGGCGTGGGCGACCTCCTCGCGGGCGCACCCGACGACGCATCCGGCGCCGGCTCGGCGTGGCTGTTCAGCGGCGGCCTCGCGGCCGACGTCGACACCAGCGCGGCGTTCGCGAGCACCACCGGCGGCAGCGGCGACCAGCTCGGCTCCACCACGGCGGGCCCCTTCGACTTCGACGGGGACGGCGCCGAGAAGGAGTTGGTGCTGGGCACCGCCACCGGCCTCCGCATCGTGTCCAGCGGCTTTTCGCCGGTGGCGGAGTGGACCGGCGAGTCCGGCACCACCGCGGCCTCGTTGGCGATGCTCTCCGACGTCGACGGCGACGGTCTCGCCGACGCACTCTACGGCGACCCGGACCAGAGCGCCGCCTACCTGGTCGTCGGCGGAACCGCGGGCAACCTCGACCTCGGAGCCGACGCCACGGCGGTCTTCACCGGGGTGTCCTCGAGCTCCGAAGCGGGGGCGGGGGTCGCCGGCCTCGGTGACTTCGACGGGGACGGCCTCGGCGACCTCGCGATCGGCGCGCCGGCTTCCGACGTCGCCGCGACCGACGCCGGGGAGGTCTATGTGTTCTTCGGCGCGGCCAGCTTCACCGACACCGGGGTCGACCGCGCCGACGCACGCATCACGGGCATCAGCGCCGGTGACGAAGCCGGGCGGGCGCTGACCGGCCTCGGCGACGCCGACGGCGACGGCCTGCACGATCTCGCGATCGGCGCGGCCTACGACGATACCGGCGGAAACAACGCCGGCGGCGCGTGGATGTTCTACGGCAGCGCCACCTTCGGCAGCACCGACCTGAGCGCGGCCGACGTCACCTTCGTCGGCGAATCGTCGGGCGACAACGCGGGCGAGGGCATGGGTCGCGTCGGCGACGTCGACGGCGACGGGTTCGCGGACCTCGGCATCGGCGCGCCGAGCGCCGGGGGCGACGGGCGGGCGTACATCCTACTGGGCGGGGGACTCTGAGATGGCGGACGAGAACGACAGCGGTGCAGTCCGCGCCGCGGCGCTGGAGGCGTGGACGGGCACCGAGGTGGCCCTGGCGGAGGCGATGGCGCAGAGCCTCGTCGTGGCGTTCCTCGGCTCGGCCTCGTCGGGCAAGGACAGCGCCATCCGCGCGCTGTTCGGCCTGGACTTCGGCGAGGTCAGCCCGATCCCGGGCAGCACCTCCGAGCTGCGCGTCTCCAAGCTCGATCCCGACGGCAAGATCCTCCTGGTCAACGCCCCGGGCTTCGGCGACGTGCGCGCCGAGGTCGATCAGTCGGTGCGCAAGGTGCTCGACTCGCTCGACATCGTGGTCTACGTGGTCAACTGCGAGGGCGGCGCGACCGTCGACGAGCGGCGCGACCTCGACGCCATCCGGGCGATCGACCGCCCGGTGCTCGTGTGCCTCAACAAGATCGACCTCATCCGCACCCGCGAGCGCGAGGCCTTCGTGGCGGCCACGTTGGCGCAGCTCGGTGTCGACCCCAAGGACGCGGTGGTGACCGCGTTCGACCCGCTGCCGCAGCTCGCGCCCGCGCCGCTCGGCGTGGAGTACGTCGTGCGGTGGATCGGCGACCGGCTCGCCGACTCCGGCAAGACCCTCCTGTTCGCCAAGCACCTGCGCAACAAGGCCGAAGCGTGCGACCCGATCATCCAGATCGCCGCGCGCAACGCCAGCATCGCCGGCGCGGTGCCCATCCCCGGCGCCGACCTCGCCGCCGTCACCGCGATCCAGGTCAAGCTCATCCGCGACATCGCCATCGTCCACGGCCAGGACCTCGACCGCGACATGGTGGCGTTCATCCTGGCCGAGCTCCTCGCCGGTGGGATGCGCGGCTTCGCGCGGTGGGCGATGAACGCGGCCAAGGCGGCGGGGATGCTGCCCGGGGGCGCGATCGCCGAGGGCGTGATCCTGGCGGTGTCCGCGAGCGTGGCGGGCGCCACCACCTTCGGCGTCGGGAAGGCCACGGTCGCGTGGTTGCAGAGCGGGCGGAAGCTCGAAGGCGACGCGCTGCGCGGCGTCTTCGACCTCGCGGCGTTCGCGTACAAGGACAAGACGGCCCTCGCCGGGAAAGCCTGAGTGGCCGACGACCGGGGCAGTGGGCTGGCCCTCGCCCGGGTCGCCGACCCGCTCGAGCGGCTGTTCGTCCGCTGCCACCGCGACGAGCTGGTGGCGCTGGCCGACGTCCTGCGCGTGGCCCACGAGGGGGTCGGGATGGACCTCGTGGCGCACAATCTCGCCCGCGCGACCCGCCGCTTGGCGCGCCATGGCCTCGCCAACGCGGTGTTCGGCAAGGGGGAGGGCCCGCCCTGGGAAGAGGCCCTCGCGGGGCTCGTGGCCCACCCGGTCGGCTACGACGAGGTCGAGGAGGCCGAGCTCGAGGTGGTCCGCGACGCCGAGGCCACGCGGTGGGCGGCGCTCCCGGCAGAAGCGCGCCACGCCCTCTGGACCCAGCTCGGGCTCACCGGTCAGCCGCCCGACGACGGCGACGCCGCGATGGTGCAGGCGCGCGCCGAGCTCGGGCGCGGGTTCGGCTACCTGCTCACCCAGGCCAGCACGCGCCTGTTCGCCCCGCGGCGCCTCCCGCTCCTGTTGCTCCTGGCGATGATCCCGTTCGTCGGCTGCATCCTGCGGCCGATCCTGGTGATGGTGGGCATCGCGTCCGCGGCCTACGCCCTGCGGGCCGACAAGGAGCGGCTCACCGTCGTCGTCTTCCACGTCGCGCGCTTGCGGCAGGTCGTCCTGCGCCGCATCACCGTGGGCCTGGTCGGGAGCCCGTCCACCGGCAAGGACGCGGGCATCCGCGCGCTCTTCGGCATCGACTCCGGCAACATCTCGCCGGTGGCCGGGAGCACCCGCACCGTGAACATCCAGCGCGTCCCCGGCGCCACCGCCTTGTACGTGGTGAACACCCCGGGCCTGGGCGACGTCGTGCAGTCCGTCACCGACGAAGCCCGCCAGGTGCTCCGCCACATCGACGTGTACCTGTACGTCGTCAACGCCGAGGGGGGCGTCCAGGCCCGCGAGCTCGCCGACTACCAGGCGTGCCTGGCGTCGGGAAAGCCGGTCCTGGCGCTGGTCAACAAGGTCGACCTGCTGCGCCCGCGCGACAAGGACCGCTACCTGGCCGATGCCCGCGCCAAGCTCGGCGCGCCGGAAGAGGACTTCTTGCCCGTGGCCTTCGACCCGATGCCAGAGCTCTCGCCGGCGCCCATCGGGCTGGAGCAGGTGCGGGCGTGGCTCGGCCGCACGTTGGTGGAGCTCGGCAAGGACCCTGCGGAGATCGAAGGTCTGGGCGGCGCCGCGCGACCAGCCTGACCTCGATCGGGGCGGGACGGCGCCGCACGCCGCCGCCGGGTGCGCACCGGACTCGATCGAGGTCGGGACGGTCGCGGCGCACCCGCCGAACACGTGCTACCCTGCGAGCCCGCCCGAGGCGCACGCATGTCCTGGCTCGTCCTTGTTTCCGCCTGTCAGATCGCCGACGAATCCGCGGTGCCGACGTCGGTCGGGCCCGACGCCGGGTGGTTGGCCACGGTCGAGACCACGCTGCTGGCGCAGTCGTATACGTTTTCGTTCGATACCGACGGCGAGGCCCGCGGGGACAACGTCGGGCAGGCCTTGACCCTCGTGGGCGACGCGCGTGGGCTCAGCGTCGGCGGCGACTGGGGCAGCATGCGTTTCGGCCTCGCGGCGTGGGGCGCGCCGGGCGCGATGCAGGTCGTGACGGACCGGTCGTGGGCGGCCGGCGGTTGCGACGACACCGGCCGGGTCGATCCGATGGGGGCGTGCATCCGGCGGCTCGAGGCCGAGCTCGGGGGGGTCACCGAACGGTGGACCAACACCCCGGGGGCGCTGGAGCACAGCTTCGTCGTCGCCGAGCCGGTCGAGGGCGGGGTCCTGTGGCTCGACGTGGCGGTGCCCGGCGCCGAGGTCCGGGTCGACGAGGCCGATGCCACCTTCTTCGTCGACGGGGCCGACGTGCCGGTCGGTTGGCGCGACCTGCAGGTCTTCGACGCCGCGGGCCACGCGCTCGAGGCGCACCTCGAGGCGGTCGACGGCGGCGTGCGTGTGGTGGTCGACACGGCGGGGGCCGCGTTCCCGGTGACGATCGACCCGGTCGTGGCCCCCTACTGGTTCGACACGGGCACGTCCGCGAGCCAATACTTCGGGGCCGCCGTCGCCGGCATCGGCGACGTCAACGGCGACAACCTCGACGATGTCGCCATCGGCGCGTACGGCGTGGGCTCGTCGGCGGGTGCGGTGTACGTGTACTTCGGCGACCAGTTCGGGCCCGGGAGCACGGCGGACTGGAGCTACGCGGGCACGCAGGCGTCGGCCTACCTCGGCTACGCGGTGGCCGGCGGCGGCGACTACGACGGCGACGGCACGCCCGATCTCGCCGTCGGCGCCTACCTGTACGACAACGGCAGCACCAACGAGGGTGTGGCCTACGTGTTCTACGGCAACGGTACGAGCTTCAGCGCGTCGCCGGACTGGAGCCTCGAGGGCAACCAGACCTCCGCCTACCTCGGGCAGGTCCTCGCGAACGCGGGCGACACCAACGGCGACGGCTACGACGACCTCGCCATCGCCGCGCCGCTGTACGACAACGGGCAGACCGACGAGGGGCGGGTGTTCGTGGTCCTCGGTTCGTCGTCCGGCCTCGCGTCGAGCGCCGCGTGGACCGGCGAGCCCAACCAGAGCTCGGCCAGCTACGGGCAGGGCCTCGCCGCGGGCTTCGACATCAACGGCGACGGCTACGCCGACCTCGCCGCGGGCGCGCCGTACTACGACGACGGCAGCTCCGACGAGGGCGAAGCGTGGGTGTACCTCGGTTCGTCGTCGGGCCTGTCGTCGACGGCGAGCTGGAGCTACGACGCGGATCAGGCCACCGCCTACCTGGGCTACACGCTGGCCGCGGGCGACTTCGACGGCGACGGCTTCGACGACGTGGCGGTATCCGCCTACTACTACGACAACGGCTCCACCAACGAGGGGAAGGCGTGGGTGTTCGAGGGCAGCTCGTCGGGGCTCGGCACCACCCACACCTGGACGGCCGAAGCCAACAGCAGCAGCGGCTACTTCGGCAAGGCGATGGTCGGGGTGGGCGACGCCGACGCCGACGGCGACGACGAGCTCGCGGTCATCAAGTCCAGCGGCACGGTCGTGGTCTACAACGGCTCGAGCACGAGCCTCGGCACCAGCAGCAGCTACAGCTCCGCGACGGTGGGGCCGAGCAGCGCTTCGTCCGTGCTCGGGGCCGCCGGCGACGTCGACGGCGACGGGTACGACGACCTGATCGTCGCCGACCCGTCGTACAGCTCCAGCAAGGGCATCGCGACCATCCTGTTCGGCAGCACCAGCGGCATCGCGCTGAACAACGCGTGGACACAACGCCTCTCCCAGACCAGCTACGGCAACTACGACGCGGTCCCGGTCGGCGACCTCGACGGCGACGGGTACAGCGACGTGGCGGTGGGGTACCGGGCCACTTCGAGCACCTACTACGTCTCGATCTACAAGGGTTCGGCGTCGGGCACGTCGTCCTCGGCCTCCTGGGCGCTCACCAGCAGCACCTCCTCGTTCGGCAACAACGTGGCGGGCGGCGGCGACGTCAACGGCGACGGGTACGACGACCTGGTCGTGAGCGCGTACACCTACGCCCCGACCTACTCGGCCGAAGGGTCGGTCTACGTGTACTACGGCGGCGCGTCGGGGCCTTCGTCGAGCTCGTACGCGCGGGTCGACGGTGGCCAGTCGAACACCTACCTCGGGTACGACGCCGAGATCGTCGGCGACGTCAACGGGGACGGCTACGACGACCTCGCGGTGGCCCTGTACGCGTGGGACAACGGCCAGACCGACGAGGGCGGGGTCCGGGTGTACCACGGCAGCTCGGCGGGCATCATCCCGTCGCACGACTGGCACTGGGAGAGCGACCAGGCCAGCGCATACATCACCGACGTCACCCGCCTCGGGGACATCGACGGCGATGGGTACGACGACGTGGCGTTCGGCAGCTCGGGTTGGGACTCCGCCTACACCGCCGAGGGCAAGGTCTGGATCGCCTACGGGAGCGCCTCGGGCCTGGAGACCACGCCGTCGTGGAGCACCACCGGCGGCCAGACCAACGCCGGCTGCTACCGCTCGTTCGCCGGCGGCGACCTCGATGCCGACGGGTACGCGGACCTGGTGGTCGGCTGCACCTCCTACGACGTGGGC
>SXOM01000269.1 GCA_005776735.1 Pseudomonadota bacterium | reverse complement strand
GCGTCGATCACCCCGGCCACCTCGTAGCCGACGACGAACGGAAACGGCGGCGCATCGGGGTAGTTGCCCATGCGCGCGGCGACGTCCGCGAAGTTGACCCCTGCGGCCTCGACGACCACCCGCACCTCGCCCGGCTTGGGCGTGGGGTCGGCCGCTTCGCGTAGCTCCAACACCTCCGGCGGGCCCGCCCGGGGGATCCAGATCTGCCTCATGAGGTCACTCCGCGGCGCCGGTATCGGGCAGCGGACCACCGGTCCAGTCGAAGTAGGCCGCCTGGATCTTTGCCCCGGGGCGCGGGATCGCCCAGCCGTCGAAGAGGATGGAGTTGTCCAGGCCGGAGTAGCGCCACCCGTCGGTGTCCCGTCGGGGGATCACGACGTCGTCGACCTGGACCTCGAGCGTGTTGAGCAACGGCAACTCGCTCAGGGTGAAGCTCGCGTTCAGCCCGATGACCGCGTTTCCGAGCCGCTGGAGCACCGCGTCCATGTCGGTGGTGCAGATGCTCTCGCGGACACCGCCCGACCGCTCGCGCGCTTCGTGGTAGCGAAGGCCCGCGTCGGCGGCCGCCACCGTGCTGGCGCAACCCGCCGGCGCGTCGCCCACGATGGTGTTCACCGTGACCTCGCCCGACCGCACCCCGTCGAGCTCGGCCAGGAAGTCCGCCACCTCCAGGCTGCTCGCGTCGTCCTCGTCGCTGTAGATGACCACCTGGAGGTCGGCCCCGGACCGGGCGAACTCGGGGACGCGCGCTTCGTCGGCGCCCGCGAGCGCGGCGGTGAACCCTTCTTCTTCGCGATCGCCGGCGATGCCCGCCTCGGTGACCGCGACCACGAACGTCTCGGTCAGCGCGCTGGAGGACTCGTCGAGCACCGGCGCGAGCAAGAGCCCGGCGTCCGCGGGGTCGGTGCTCACCAGACCGAGGCGAAACTCCAGCTCCGCCGCTGATAGCGTACCGGTGAACGCCTCGGCGTGCGTCGTGAGCGACTCGTGTTCTTCGCTCATGCTGCCCGAATTGTCGAGCACCCACAGGATGTCGACCTCACCGTCGCGTTCGGGCTGGGTCCACACGTCGAGTTGTTGGCTGCGCGTGACAGCGTAGTCGACACATGCGAGACTTCCGACGGCCAGGAGCGGAACGAGCGTGCGCATTCGTCGGGGACGGTATCACATCGCGGGGCTGGTCCTCGCGGGCTGCACGATGGCGGGGGACGCCGGCACGGTGCACGGCGGCGACGTCGTGGGCCTGCGCATCGAGCCGGACACGCTCGAGCTGAGCACCCGGGCGGGCGAGCCGGCGGCGCAGACCTTCGCCGCCGTCGCCACCTTCGGCGACGGGGAGGAGGGCGCGCTGGACCTCGTGAGCTGGGAGCTGAGCAACGCCAGCGTGGGGACCATCGACTCGCGCGGCAACTTCACGTCGGTCGACACCAACGGCGGCGAAGCCACCATCACCGCGACCTTCCTGGAGAACGAGGCCACCGCCACGCTCCGGGTGGTGCACGCCTCGGAGTACCTCGCCGACGGCGTCGACAGCGCCGTCGCCACGGCGTTTGCCGACGCGGGCGACGGCGAGGCCACGCTCAGCATCGACTACCCGCTGGACGGCACCACGGTCCCCCGCAACCTGGAGGGCCTGGTCGTGCAGTGGCAGGGCACCGGCGCCGGCGAGGTGCAGTGGCTCCACTTCGCGTCCACCCTCGAGAGCTACGACGTGTACCTGTCCGGGCAGACGCAGTGGGAGGTCCCGGTCGAGGTGTGGGAGACGGTGAGCGCGACCAACAGCCGCGGCTCGTTGGAGCTGCAGCTCCGCGCCGCCACGTGGGACGGCAGCACGCTCGGCGACGTGCGCAGCTCCCCGCCGATCGCGGTCACGGTCAACCGGTTCGACGCGCAGGGGAGCGTCCTGTACTGGTCCACGTCCGACACCGCCGTGATGCGCATCGAGGCCGGCGGGGGCGAGGTGCAGCGGTTCTGGCCCAAGGAGCAGACGGGCGAGTGCCTGGGGTGCCACGAGATCGCCGAGTCCCGGCAGTGGATGGTCGTCACCCGCGACGGCATCGGCGGCACCTACCAGACGGTGGATGTGGCCGAGGGCGAAGCCACGCGGATCATCCACGACACCGACGGCGAGAAGCGGATGACGTTCCACGCGTTGTCACCCGACGGCAAGCTCATCCTCGGCATCCTCCAGGGCGACCTGGTGCTCTACGATCTCGCGGCCAACACGTTCATCGCCCAGGTGACGCCCGACTCCGGCTACTACACCCACCCCGCGTGGTCGCCCGACGGCACGCGCGTGGTGGCGACGCGCGCCACCGGGTCGGTCTTCAGCGACATGGGGCTGGCCGGCTCCGAGATCGTGACCATGAACTTCGATGGTTCGCGCCTCACCAACGTCGAGACGCTCATTCCGGCCGCCGCGGGCACCTGCTACTACTACCCGTCGTTCTCCCCCGACGGGGACTGGATCGTGTTCAACCGCTCGACGGGGGACACCTACGCCGACGACGACGCCGAAGTGTGGTTGTTGAGCGCCGCGGGCGGCGACCCGATCCGGCTCGACGCCGCCAACGGCACCGGGAGCCTCCGCAACAGCCTCGCGCGCTGGGCCCCGCTCCCGGACGACGACGTCTTGTGGTTGGCCTTCAGCTCCCGCCGGCCCATCGGCGTGTCTGCGGTGAGCCAGTCCCAGATCTGGATCACGGCGGTCGACCCGGCCCTGGCGCGCGCGGGGATGGACCCGTCGAGCGCACCGTATTGGCTCCCGGGTCAGAGCACCCGCTCCGACAACCACCTTCCCGTGTGGTGGTCCCAGTGACGGGGCCGAAGTGGGCCGCCCTCGGCCTCGCCGGGGCGGTGCTCAGCGGGTGCGAGGGGCTCGATTCGGCCGGCGGCGGTGGCGCGTTCGACATCGACCAATACTTCGAGGGCACCGCCTCCTGGACCTTCCGCGACGACGGCGACACCGGCGACGTCGACGACAGCCAGGTGCTACGCGGCCAACTCGATGAAGACGGCACCATGGAGGTGCGCCGGGGCACCCGCTACGCCGAAGGGGAGAAGGTGGGGTCGTTCCGTTGGGACCTCACCGCCGCCGACCTGGTCCTCAGCGCGTGGTCCTGGGGCAGCGAGGGCAGCGACACCGCCACGTTCTTCGCCCGTGGGGGCGCACACAGCGGCGACAGCGTGGGAAACCTGCAGGGCGACTGCGTGGCCGAGTCCGTGGCAGACGTGTCGACCCACTATGGCACCTTCGACCACGCGCTGGCCTCGACGTGTGTGGACACACCCGCACCCAGCGGAACATGGTGGTTCGCGCCGGGTTTCGGCCTGGTGCGCCTCGAAAGCGACATCGTGACACTCGACCTGGTCGCGCCGTACTGACTCAGCGGGGCCCGCGAGGAGGCCGGGGGGGCGGCGCCTCGGCGTTGCGCGGGTCCTCCGGCCAGTGGTGCCGTGGGTACTTGCGCATCAGCTCCTTGCGAATCCCCGGGTAGTGCCGGGCCCAGAACCCCGCGAGGTCGCGCGTGACCTGGACCGGCCGCTGGTTGGGCGCGAGCAACTGAAGCACCAGCGCCACCCCGTCGGCGACCTTGGGGCCGTCGGCCAGGCCGAAGAAGTCCTGCATCCGCGACTCGACATAGGGTTCGCCCGTCTCGTAGCCCACGGCCGCCCGCGGACGACCGGGCAGGCGCACGTGGGTGGGGGCGAGGCGGTCCACGAGGCCCGGGTCGGCGAGGCGGTCGCGGATCGTGCGCACCAACGAGGTGTCGCGCAGGTCGGCGGTCGACCGGCAGCCGGTGCACACCGCGGCCGCCATCGCCTCCAGCTCGAGATCGGGGACCGCGACGTTTCGCCCCCGCAAGAAGGCCAGCCGGCCCAGCAGGGCCACGCCGTCGTCCCAGTCGGGCACCAGGCGGTGCATCGTGGGGCGCGCATGCTGCAACAAGAGCGCCGCCACCGCGTCGGGGTCGCCGGCGCCGGGCGCCGCGTCGAGGACCAGCTCGCCGAAACACAGCTCTTCGCGCACCTCGACCCGCTCCCCCGCCCAGCGCATCGTCGCCCGGACCACCGACGCTTCCAGGAGCCAGTCCTCGTCGACCGGCGTGAGCGTGCGGGCGCGGGTCCGCGTCCCGACACGATCGACCTCGGTGACGACGACGTACCCGTCCCGGCCGGTCTCGACCTCGGCCGAGCCCCCGTCCGCGAAGCGCACCCGGCCGCCCTCGCGCCGGGCGACCCGATCGGGGAACCCGGCGAGCAACGCCCGCCGGAGCGCCCGCTCCGGGTCGGCTGCGCGCGGACCCCGGAGGTGGACCAGCCCCTCCAGGCGGCGGCGCTCCCGCGCGTCGCCTTCGCCGTCGAGCGCACGGTCCACGAGGTCACCTGTGGACTTCCTCCCGAACAACGTGACCAGGCCCGCGGCCGGCCCGCCCACACCCGCGGCCACCGCCTCCACGAGTACCCGCGCCAGGCGGGGGTGGAGCGGCAAGCGCACCATCTCCTCGCCGAGCGCCGTGCGGCGGCCGTCCGTCACCGCGCCGATACGTTCGAGCAATGAAACGGCAGATTTCCATGCTCCAGCCGGCGGCGCTTCGAACCACTCGAGCTCGAGCCCCCCGAGCGCCAACGCGGTCGCGCTCAGGTCGATCCGTCGCACCTCGGGCGGTGTCTGGGCGGGGCGCCCCTCGAAGTCCACGCGGCTGTACAGGCGCAGGCACACCCCCGGCCCGAGCCGACCGGCACGACCGGCTCGCTGGATCGCCGCGTCCCGCGCGATGGGGACGAGGTCGAGGCTGGGAATGCCGGTGTTCACGTCGAACGCGGGTCGGCGGACGGTGCCGGGGTCGACGACCGCCGCGATCCCCTCGACCGTCACGCTCGTCTCCGCGACGTTGGTGGCCAGGACCACCCGCTTGGGCGCGTCGGCCCCGCGGCGCCCGGCCCGCAACGCCCGGTCCTGCGCGGCCCCGTCGAGCTCGCCGTGCAGCGGGTACACCTCGAGGTCGCCGAGCAGGGCGGCGGTGCGCTCGATCTCCCCGATGCCCGGCAAGAACGCGAGCACGTCGCCCGGCAAGCTCCGCACGGCCGCGGCCACCCGCAGCTCGAGGGACCGCTCGTCCTTCCGGTCGAACCAGCGGACCTCGACCGGGTGCAAGGTGCCCTCGGTTCGTACGCGTGGACAATCCAAGTAGCGAGAGACTGCCTCACCGTCCAGCGTGGCGGACATCACCACCAGGCGGAGCTCCGGACGGCGCCGCCGCAGGGCGCGACACCACGCCAAGGCCACGTCGGTGTGGATGCTCCGCTCGTGGAACTCGTCGAGCACGACCGCGTCGATGCCTGCGAAGTCGTCGAGCCGCCGGGTGAGCAGGGCCTCGGTGACGTACAGCACCCGGGTGTCGGGGCCCGCCGCCCGGTCCAACCGCATCGCGTAGCCGACGGTGGCCCCCACCCGCTCGCCGAGCTCGTCCGCGACGCGCTGCGCAGCGGCACGCGCAGCGACACGGCGGGGCTCGAGCACCCACACCTGGCCGGGAACCGTTCCGGCCAGCGCGATCGGCACCCGCGTCGTCTTCCCCGACCCGGGGGGCGCTTCGAGCACGACCGCGCCCGACTCGGCCAGTCGGGCCAGCAGCTCGGGCAGGACGGCGTCGATCGGCAGCGCGACGGGCATGGCCCGCGCAGCTAACCGCGGAGGGCGGCCGGGGGCGGGTGCTGTCCGGAGCGCGGGGGCTGGCGGCCACCCCGGCCCAGGCTCGCGACCGCCGCGGACTCCACGTCCAGCCCTTCGAGCGGGTGCGAGAAGAAGAAGCCCTGCCCATAACCACACTGCAGGCCGACCAGGTGGGCCCACTGCTCCTCCCGCTCCACGCCCTCGGCCACGACCTCCAGGCCGAGCGCATCGGCGAGCGCGACGATCGCCCGGATGATCGCCTCGTCCTGGTGCCGGCCCGGGACCGACTGGGTGAAGCTCCGGTCGATCTTGAGGCAGTCGATGGGGAAGCGGCGGAGGTAGCTCAGCGAGGAGTAGCCGATCCCGAAGTCGTCCAGGTGGATGCGCACGCCCATCGCCCGCAGACGCCCCAACGTGACGGTGGCGGCGTCGGGATCGTCGATGAGCGCACTCTCGGTCACCTCCAGCCCCAGGCGTCGCGGGCTCAGGCCGGTGGAGACCAGCGCCCGCTCGACCAGGCCCACCAACCCCGGGTCGGCGAACTGGCGGGCCGAGACGTTCACGCTGACGCTCAGGTCGACGGCGGCCGGCAACGCGCGGGTGAGGTCCGCCATCCGTTGGCAGGCGGCCCGGAGCGCCCACGCGCCGAGCTGGTGGATGAGCCCACACTCCTCGGCGACCGGGATGAACTCCGAAGGTTGCACCAACCTGCCCTCGGGCGTGCGCCACCGGACCAGGGACTCGAACCCCACCAACGACGCGTCGGGGATGCGCACGATGGGTTGGTAGTGGAGCACCAGCTCGCCCTGTGCCAAGGCCCGCCGCAGGCCCGTCTCGAGGTCGAGCCGCCCCGCCACGGCGGCGTGGTCCGCTTCGCTGAACACCTCGGTGCAGCCACGCCCGGCGCGCTTGGAGCGGTACATCGCGATGTCGGCGTTGCGCAGGACCTCCTCCACGCCCTCGGCCTCGCCGGCGCAGTGCACGATGCCGATGCTGCCCGAGGCGTGGATCTGCTGGGACCCCACATGGAACGGCAGGGACAACGACCGATGGATGCGCGCGGCCAGCTCCGCCACCCGCTCGGCGGAGTCCACCGCCTCCACCAGGAGCGCGAACTCGTCGCCGCCGACGCGGGCGACGAGGTCCTGGGGCCGAACGCTCATCCGCAGCCGCTGGGCGACCGCGACCAGGAGGCGGTCGCCCACCTGGTGGCCGAGGCTGTCGTTGACCAGCTTGAACCGGTCCAGGTCGAGGAACAACACCGCGCAGCCGCGCGCGCCCTCCATCGCCGTGCGTGCCAGCGCGCCGCGCAGGCGCTCGACGAACGCGGCCCGGTTCGCGAGGCCGGTGAGCGTGTCGGTGGTCGCGTCGCGCAACAGCCGCGCCTCGAAGTTGCGCCGCTCGGTGATGTCGCCCTGCGAACCGGCGATCCGCGTCGCCCGCCCCGCGCCGTCGCGCACGGCGAGGCCACGCGTCCGCACCCATCGCCACCCGCCGTCCCCGTGTGACACGCGGTGCTCCACCTCGAAGTGCGGCGTCTGCCCGGTCAGGTGGGCTTGGAGCGTGTCCCAGACCTCGTCCCGCTCCGACGGATGCAACAGGGCGAGCCACCCCTCCGGGTCCTCGCCCACTTCGTCTTGTCCGAGGCCGAGCATCTCGCACCACCGCTCCGAGACCCGGAAGGTCCCTGCCACCAGGTCCCAGTCCCAGACCCCGTCGTTGGCGCCGGCCAACGCAAGGCGGTACCGCTCCCGGCTCTCCCGCAGCTCCCGCTCCACGCGGCCGCGCTCCATCGCATAGCGCAACGCCCGCCGCACGAGCTCCGCGGTGAAGCTCCGCTTCACGAGGTAGTCCTGCGCACCGCGCGCCACGGCCTCCAACGCCACGGCGTCGCCGTCCAGGCCGCTCTGGACGACGATCGGCAGCTCCGGCGCCGCGGCGTGGACGGCCAGGAACGTGTCGAGCCCCTGGCTGTCGTCCACGCACAGGTCGATCAGGGCGACGTGGAAGGACACTTCAGCGAGACGATGTCGTAACGCATGCACACTCGTGACGTGGGTGATCTCGAAGCTGGCATCGAGCCAGGCGATCAGGTTCTCCGCTTCCTCGCGCAGGTCTTCGAGGAGCAGCAGGCGGGGGCGCACGGGGACAGGCGACACGGCACGACCAGGGAGGTGGTGATGCTCCCGCCGATCTGTTGGCGTGTCAAGAGCAGCACCGGGGTTTGTCGCCACAAAATTCTGGAGGGGCCCCGCGCCGCGACCCACCGGACGGCG
>SXOM01000268.1 GCA_005776735.1 Pseudomonadota bacterium | reverse complement strand
GCCACCGCGCCGGTGCCGTCGGCGTCCTGGCCCGCGGCCCACGCGCGCGGGTCGTCCGGCCACCCGGGCGCCACCCCGAACGCGTCGCCGTCGACGGCCAGGCCCGCGTCGAGCCGCTGCACCGTGCGCCCCTCGTCGTCGCTGGTGTACAAGCGCGTGCCCCCCGAGAAGAACCAGCGCCCGGCCCCGGCCTGGGTCGGGACCACCGCACGCAGCCAGGGCCAGCCCAGGTCGGGCGCGGCGTCGACCCACCCGTCCGCGCCCGGCACGCCGCGCGCGAGCCCGCCGCCGTTGACGCCCACCAACAGCTCGTCGCCCATCCACGCCAGGTCGCGCACGAACGGCTGCCCCCGGAGTTGGAGCTGCGTCCACGCCGATTCGCCGGCGCGGCGCCGGAACAGCCCCTCCCACGCGCCGGCCCACCAGGTGTCGCCCGCCACCTGCAGGGCGAACCAGTGCGGCTGGCCGTCCTTCGGCGCGCCGGAGCCCGACGACATCTCCTCGATGCCATCGCCCTCCAAGGTCCACGTGAGGCCACGGTCGCGGCTCACCCACACCGCGTCGGCCAGGCCCGCGGCGAGCCACGCACCCTCCCCCGCAGCGATCGCCCAGGTGGCGCCTTCGCGCACAAAACCCCACGTCTCTCCGTCCTCGCTGCGCTCGACGCCCACCTCCGAGCCGCGCAGCCGCACGCCGTCGCCGGCCGCGACCGCGTGGTACCCGAACCCCTCGGTGACCCAGGCGCCGCCGCGCTCCTCGCCGTACGTGCCCGCCTCGTCGACGCCGAACCAACCGCCGTCCTCGGCCTCCGCGACCGAGACGAGGCTGCCCACCCCGGAGGCGAGCCCCACTGCGTCGTCCGCCGTCACCCGCCACAGGTCGCCCCCGGCCGCGAGCAAGGCGCCGTCGGTCGCCGGCGCGCACGCACCGGCCGTGCCGAGGTCGAGCGCCGACCACCCGGCCGCGTCGTCGCTCGAGCGCCACGCCACGCCGTCGTCGTCGACCATCAGCCAGCCG
The DNA here is from genome assembly GCA_005776735.1 of Pseudomonadota bacterium. Lineage (GTDB taxonomy): Bacteria > Myxococcota_A > UBA796 > UBA796 > SXON01 > SXON01. The sequence continues at coordinate 14,361 of SXOM01000268.1, read as the reverse complement.
CCGGCCACCCCACCGAGGGCGGCGATGCACGTCGGGAACGCGCCGGGCGCATCGAGGTGTTCGAGGGTGTCGCCGCCGTCGGACGAGCGCACCAGGCGCACCTCCTCGCCGCTGAGCACGGCGTCGCCGGCCACGCCGAGCGCCCGCACGACGTCGTGCGGCGAGTGGGCCCAGGCGGCGGCGACGAGGACGAACACCCTCGCGGCCTAACCGGGACACCGGTGGGCCCCGCGCCGCGACCGGCCTGGACGGCGGCGGGGGCCGGCGCGCGGGGCGGAACCCGCGTCGCTACCGCCCCCCCGCCCACCGCGGCCCGGCCCGCAACGCGAGCACCACCCGGTGCTCGATGCGGTCGTTGCCCGCGGTGAAGTTGGCGCCTTCGATCGCGGTCAGCGAGTAGCCACCGCCCAGCCAGGCGCCGCGCCACAGGACGTCCACGTCGAGCCCGCCGCGGAGCTGCAGCTCCTCGGTGGCCAGGGTGTTCACGTTGTCGCCCTGCACGTCGATGACGGCGACCCGGCGCACGCGGTCGCCGGTGGCCCGCACCCGCCACGCGTCGCCGCTCACCGACACGCGGCCCGCCCAGGTCTCGCTGTCGGGGCCGCCGTAGTGACCCATCACGCGCCCGTTCTGCGTGAAGCCCTCGTGGTACACCCGGTGGCCGACGTACCACCGGAAGTAGTCGTCCATCAGCTGGGTGTACTCCCCGCTCACGACGACCGGTCCCATCGCGACCTCGGCGCCGTACTGGTTGCCGATGCCCGCGAGGCTCGGGAGGTCGAAGCCGAGGTCGTCCTGGACGATCATGTCCTCGCCGCCGTACTCCCACCAGCCGGACACGTGGCCGAAGGGGCCGCCGAGCCACTTCTGGAGCGGCAGGTTCGCGCGGACGACGAACGAAGCGAGCTCGTTCTGGTCGGGCAGGAGCTTGTCGGGGTCGTCCTCGACGTGGGGCTCGCTCGGCACCAGGAGCTGCCCGAGGTCCGGCGCCGGGCGGCCTTCGCCGCCGAAGAGCGCGAGCCGGTTGAGCCCGATCTCGATCACCGGGTGCGGCATCCACCGCAGGTCCATCATCAGCGCCCCGGGCAACGACACGTCGGCGCGCGGCTCGGTCAGGACCCCGACCCCGACCTCGGCGCGGAACCGACCGGCGTGCCGCAGCACCCCGGGCAGCCGCCCGTCGAGCCCCGAGTTGACCATCCACGGCGCCTCGGCGTTGTCGGACAACAGGAGCGTGCCCGACCGGCCGGGGCCCATCCACCGGTCCTGCCGACCCACGCCCACCCAGGCGCCGCCGCTGTCGTAGCCGAGCCAGACGTCGTCCAGACGCGCGACCGGCTCGACACCCGGCACGACGTCGAGCCCCAACGACGGCGCCGCGCGCAGCACCATCGGCCCGAAGTACATCGCGCCACGCGCCCCGGCGCGGACGCTCGCCCAGCCGGCACGCTGGTCGCCCGACGCGCCGTCCGGCGTGCCGTCCCCGACCTCGACGAGCGCGGTGGGGCGGACCTCCCAGCGCAGCCCCGGCGCGGGGCTGCACGCGCTACCCAACAGCGGCGCCGCCGCGGGCGCGAGCGCGCAGTCCCCGAGCTGCCACGCCGCGCGACCGTCGCTCTCCGGCGCGAGCCCCGAGAACGCGTCGAGGCCGAGGTCGAGCACCTCGCGCGTCGCCGCCGCCCGAGCGAGCTCGTCGTCGGGAGCGGCCACGGCGAGGGCGACGGCGAGGAGCACTGCGCCGGGGGGCTAACCCGCTACCACCCGGGGACGATGTAGACCGCGCCCGCGCCGGAGTACGAGCCCGCGTCGTAGCCGGTGGCGCCGATCGCGAGGTCTTCCTGGCCGTCACCGTCGAGGTCGGCACCCCCGGCGAGGCCGGTGCCCAGCGCATCGCTCGCCGCGACGCCGTAGAAGCGGGCGTCCGCGTCGCTGATGCCGAGCGTCGCCGCCCAGCTCGACGCGCCCAGGTACACGTAGACCGCGCCGGCGTTGCTCGCCGCCGTGTCGTCCCCCGAAGCGCCGACCACGAGGTCGTCGACCCCGTCGCCGTCGAGGTCGCCGTCGCAGGCGACCGCGCTCCCGAAGCCGATGGAGCTCTGGGACACCTTCACGTCGGGGCTCGCCGTGGTGAGGCTGCCGCTGAGCGTGCTGCCGTCGAACCACACGACCACCGCGCTCCCGGTGTCGTTGCCGATCACCAGGTCGAGCTCTCCGTCGCCATCGAGGTCGCCGGGGTTGGGCAGCGCGTCGGCGCCGAGGTCCAGGCTCGCGGTCGCGCCGCGCACCTTGGCCTCGTCGGCCGAGTCGGCGTCGCTGGCCCAGCTCGCGGAGGCGTTGCCGAGGATCAGGTAGACCGCGCCGCCGTTGGTCGCCAGGTCGTCGTCGCCGGGCGCGCCGGCCAACATGTCGTCGTAGCCGTCGCCGTCCATGTCGGCGCTGACGAGGCTCGAGCCCAGGTAGTCCGACGAGCTCGCGCCGTTGATCTGGTCGTCGGCGTCGCCCAGGTCGTAGTTCCCCGAGAACCCGCCGCCGGTGAAGACGGAGAGGTTGCCCGAGTCCGTGCCCGAGCTCCCGGACGTGTTGTCCAGGATCGACGACAGGATCACGTCGTCGATGCCGTCGCCGTCGACGTCGCCCTGCGCCGCCCAGGTGGGCTGATCGTCGCTGGAGTCGCCTTCGAAGTAGGCGTCCTGGTCGCCGATGCCGCTGAGCGTACCGGAGATGCCGGTGCCACCGCCGATGAGCCAGGCAGCACCGTAGTCGTAGCTGGAGCTGTACCCGACGCCGAGGAAGTCGGCCTGTCCGTCGCCGGTCACGTCGGTCAGGGGGCCGATCACGTGGGCCATGGGCGCGTAGTAGATGTACCCGTACACGTAGGCCTGGTCGTAGGTGGTGACCGCACCGTTGGCCGCGGCGGCATCGTCGCCGTGCACGATGTAGGCGGCCCCGTAGCTGGTGTTGTCGGTCACGGTGACGAGGTCTTCGGTGCCGTCGTCGTCCACGTCGCCGCCCATCGCCAGGCTGCCCTGCTCGCCGAGCGCCATGCTCGACGACGTGCCGTACAACAGGCCCGTCGCCACGTCGTCGACCGACACGTTGTCGACCACGCCGTCGCAGTCGTTGTCCGCGCCGTCGACCACCTCGACGCCCGAGCCGGTCAGGGTCGGGTCGGTGTCGTTGCAGTCCGTCGGGTAGGCGACGCCGTCGCCGTCCTGGTCGTAGTCGTCGCCGCCGTCGCACGCCTGGTCCACGCCGTCGTACCAGACCTCGGTCGCGCCCGGGTAGGCGGCGGCGTCGGTGTCGTCGCAGTCGTCCCCGCCGTAGCCGTCGCTGTCGTGGCCGTCGGCGTCCTGGTCGTAGTCGCTCAGCCCGTCGCAGTCGGTGTCGACGCCGTCGTACCAGATCTCGGTCGCGCCGGGGTTGAGGGTCGCGTCGAGGTCGTCGCAGTCGTCCCCGCCGTAGGCCGCGTCGTCGTAGCCGTCGCCGTCCTGGTCGTAGTCGGAGTTCCCGCCGCAGTCCTGATCGACGCCGTCGTACCAGGTGTCGGTGGCGCTGATGTTCACCGTCGCGTCGGTGTCGTCGCAGTCCCACCCGCCGTAGGCGTCGGAGCGCGAGCCGTCACCATCCTGGTCGTAGTCGTCAGCGTGGTCACAGTCGCCGTCCACCCCGTCGTACCAGGTCTCCACGTTGCCGGGGAACACGGTGGCCTCGGTGTCGTCACAATCGTCCCCGCCGTAGGCGTCGCTGTCGTGGCCGTCGCCGTCCTGGTCGTAGTCGCTCAGGCCGTCGCAGTCCGCGTCCACCCCGTCGTACCATCGTTCCCGGGCGCCCGGGTTCACCGCCGCGTCGAGGTCGTCGCAGTCGTCGCCGCCGTAGGCCGCATCGACGTAGCCGTCGCCGTCCTGATCGTAGTCGTCGTTGCCGGCGCAGTCGCTGTCGACCCCGTCGTACCAGGTGTCCGCGGCGCCCGGGTACACCGTGGCGTCGGTGTCCAGGCAGTCGTCGCCACCGTAGGCGAGGTCCTGGTGCCCGTCGCCGTCCTGGTCGTAGTCGTCCCCGCCGTCGCAGTCCTGGTCCACCCCGTCGTACCAGACCTCGTCGGCGCCCGGGTGGATCGAGGCGTCCTCGTCGTCGCAGTCCTCGCCGCCGGTGGCCACGCTGCCGGCGCCGTCGCCGTCGGCGTCGACCTGCGCGATCGCGCGGATCGGCACCTCGATGTGTCCGCCCGACGCCGCGTCGTCGAAGATCACGCTCACCGAGAAGTCGCCCCACTCCGTCGGGGTGACGCGCGCCGTGTGCACCGTGGACTCCCCCGGCGCCGGCGAGGCCGTGTAGGCCGACAACGTCCACGCGGTCGCACGTCCACCGACCAGGCTCGCGGTCACCTCGACCGGCCCCTCGCCCACGTTGGTGAGCGTCAGGTCGCCCGAGGCGGTCTGGCCGACGAACACCACGCCGAGGTCCAACGCCGAGGGGGCGACCGCGATGGAGCCCGAGACCTGCCCGGTGTCGCCGGTGTCGCCGCTGTCCCCGCCGCTGTCGTCGGGGTTGCCGACGTCGCCGGTGTCGTCGAGCTTCACGGCGGTGTCGTCACACGCCAGGGCCAGGAGCAGGGGGAGCAGGAGCAGGGGGCGCATGGAAGTCTCCGCAAGGGTCATGCACGGACCGCCCCGATCGGATCGGCCCCGGCGTTACTATTCGGGGTGGAGGTCACATGGGGAAGCGGGTTCTGGTGGTGCTCGCCGGGTGCGGGCACCTCGACGGGAGTGAGATCCACGAGGCGGTGCTCAGCCTGCTCGCCCTCGACCGCGCGGGCGCGTCGGTCCAGTGCGCCGCCCCCGACAAGCCGCAGCACCACGTGGTCGACCACCGCACCCGGCAGCCCACCGCCGAGTCGCGCAACGTGCTCACCGAGGCCGCGCGCATCGCCCGCGGCAAGATCGTCGCGCTCCACACCGTCTCCGCCGCCGACTACGACGCGGTGTTCCTGCCCGGGGGGTTCGGCGCCGCCAAGAACCTCTCCGACCTGGCGTTCCGGGGTCCGGAGGCCTCGGTCGACCCCACGCTCGTCGCCCTCCTCCGCGGGTTCTTCGCCGCCGGCAAGCCCATCGGCGCGGTGTGCATCGCGCCGGCCATCCTGGTCGCCGCCCTCCGCGAGGGCGAGGTCACCATCGGCGACGACCCCGGCACCGCCGGTGCGATCGCGCAGATGGGCGGCACCCACGTCGTCTGCCCCGTCCACGCCGCACACGTCGACCGCGCGCGCAAGCTGGTCACCGCCCCCGCGTACATGTACGACGCCGGCATCGCCGATGTCGCCCGCGGCATCGACGCCGCCGTCGCCGCGGTCCTGGAGCTCGCATGAAGAAGCCTCTCGCCGACCGGGTCGTCTGCATCACCGGCGCCGGGCGCGGCCTCGGTCGGGCGCTCGCCGAGGCGTTCTCGGCCGAGGGGTGTTGCCTCGTGCTCGGCGCGCGCACCAGCGCCGAGATCGACGAGCTCGCCAACCGTCTCGGCAAGGCCATCGCCGTCCAGACCGACGTGCGCGTGGCCGCCGACTGCGATCGCCTCGTCGACGCCGCGGTGGCCGAGTTCGGGCGCCTGGACATCATGGTCAACAACGCGGGCCTCGCGATCTACGGCCCGGTCGACACCACCAGCCCCGATGCCGTCGACCAGATGATCGACACCAACGTCAAGGGGGTCATCTGGGGCAGCCAGGCGGCCTACCGCGTGATGAAGGAGCAGAATTCAGGGCTCATCGTGAACATCTCGAGCATCGCCGGCAAGCTGCACCTCCCCGGCGAAGCGGTCTACAACGCCAGCAAGTGGGCCGTGAACGGGTTCACCGGCACGCTCCGCCTCGAAGCGGCCAAACACCACGTCCGCGTCACCTGCGTCTGCCCCGGCGGCATCGACACCCCGTTCTGGCGCGCGATGGACTACTACCCGTTCCCCGAGGGCATCGAGCCCTCCTCCGACTTCATGCACCCCGAGGAGGTCGCGCAGAGCGTGGTCGAGCTGGCGCGCAAGTCCGACCGCTACGTGGTGCCCGAGATCGTCATGGTGCCCCTGATCCGAAGCTGAGGGGCGCCGCGGCGCGACCGTCCCGAAGGCGGCACCCCGTCCCCGCGGCGCGCGGCGCGGTCCGGCCTCGCCGCGCTTCGGGACGGGCCGCACGCGCCGCCCACAAATCTACGAACCGTCGATCCGGGCGACGATTCGTCGATCGGAGGCGCGCCCCGCCCCCGAATTCCTGGCACGGACCTTGCCATGTTCCGGTGCGAGGTTCCGATGGTCGCCCTGCTCCTTCCGCTCCCCCTGCTGTCCGCTCCGCTCTGCCCGAACCAGCCCGCGAGCGCGTGGATCGCCGCCGGCGAAGAGCCGCTGGAGGGTCCCGAATGGTCCGACCGCCTCGCCTGCAGCACGGGGGACGAGTGCGCCGATGCCGTCGCGCGGCTCACCGATCCGACCCCGGACGTCGTCGCGGCCCGGGTGCGCGAACCGGCCGGGCAGGCACTTCTGACCGCGCCGGTGCTGGTGCGCGTGGAGCTCGAGTGCGAGGGGACCGGGCGCCGCGCGGAGTGGACCTGCGACGCCGACACGTGCGCGCTGGTGGTCGTCGAGCCCGCGTTCGTCGCGCCGATGCAGGCGCACCGCTGATCGGCACCTCCGTGGTATCGTCACGCGCATGCTGTGGCTTCTGGCCTGCGCGACCCCCGTGGAGACCGAGGAGACCGACTTCGACGCGGCCGTGCACCTGGCGTTCGCGCACCTGTTGGACGCGGAAGAGGCCGATGCCGAGGTGTGGATCCTCGCCATCGAGGCCGAGGTGGACGCCAAGATCGACCTGGCCAACCCCGATGTCCTCGCTCGTTCGCTCACCCCGACCCCGCTCACTGCGGAGGACCTCGCGGGGGTGACGGTCCCCGACCGTGACCCGTCCCTGGCGCTGGCCAACGCGGTCGCCCGGCTGAGCACCCACCCGCGGTCCGACCACCTCGACATGCCGCTGATGGTCGACCAGACGCCGGTCGAGCCACAGTGCCCGGACCACTACGTCCGGAGCTTCCTGGAGGGCGAGGATTGTTGGCCGGAGTGTGCGCTCCGGACCAGCAACGACGTCACCAAGACCAACCTGCTGTTCACGGTGGACTACGTGCTCCCCAAGGACTTCCGCCCGGTGGTCCTCGGCGACGGGCGCGTGGCCACGCTCGCCCGCAGCTACACCACCGGCCGCAACGTGTCCGCCGACGGCACCGCCGCCATCGAGCAGAGCGAGTCGGTCGAGCTGTGGCTGGACCGCCCCGACGGGAGCGGCACGCTGCGCTTGATGTCGGTGTGGTCGGAGACGGTGTTCACCGACATGGAGGTGGACGACTCCATGGTGATCGGCACCGTCGCGCTCGGCACCGACGCGATCTTCGTGCGCCAGGACGAGTGGTTGGCGGCCGGCGGCGGGTGAACCGGGCTATCCTGGCCGCATGACGACGCGATCGTGGGTGAGGCGGGCGTGGCTCGGTGCGGCGTGTCTCGCTTCGGTGGCCAGCCCCCCGGCCGGCCCCGAGACCTTCCAGGCCCCGCGTTGGCAGGGCGAAGCGTACCTCGGCCCCACACTGGGCAGCGTGAGCGCGTCCACGCCGCTCGAGGTCCAGGTCAACGCGGCGCTCACCATCCCGGCCTCGGGGAGCGGCGCGTCGACCAGCGCCCTGCGCCTGCGGGTGGACATGCGCGGCGCCACCACGTCCACCCTCCACGCCACGCTCGTGGACGGCGACGGCGCGGTCCTGGCCGAGGACGACTCCTCCGGCAACTTCGGCGAGGGCGACTCCGACGCGGGCGTGGTCGAGGTCCGCGCGACCGACGTGCTGGCCGCGTGCGTCGCCGGCACGCCGTGCACTGCGCCGCTCGGGTTCCAGGTCACCGCCGACGGCGAGCCGGTCGAGGTGTACTGGGAGCTCTGGCTCACGGTGCGCGACGTCGAGGTGGGTCCGGAGGAAGTGTGGATCGACGTCCAGCTCAATCCGGCGAGCGGGTGACGTCGTCGGGCGAGCCCGAACGGGGTGGCGGAATGGTGCACCCCGGCGCGATCACCGCGGTCGCGCTCCTGGTCGCCAACGACCACTGGGGCAAGGCCGCGTGGCCGGGGCTGGTCACCGGCAAGGTGTCGGACTTCGCGGGGCTCGCGTTCTTCCCGCTGTTTTTGCAGGGACTCGTGGAGGTCGGCGGCGGGCCGGTGTCGCGACGGGTCCTCGCGGGCGCGTGCGTGGCGACCGCCACGGTGTTTGCGGCGGTGAAGGTCTCCGCCGGCGCCGGCCTGGCCTGGGCGTGGGCGCTCGGCGCGCTGCAGTGGCCGTTCCTCGCGGGGTGGGCGGCGGCGCAGGGCGAGGCGGTGCCCGCGGTGCGCGCGGTCCGCCACATGGTCGACCCGACCGACCTCGTGGCGTTGCCCGCCGTGCTCTTGGCGTGGTGGTGGGGTCGGAGCCGCCCGACCGCCTGAGTTCGGGCTACGTCGGGCCCCGATGCAGTCCCGCTGGTTCCACCGCCCCAAGCTCCACGTCGCCGGTCACGGGCACAAACGGGTCACCTGGCTCGAGCTGTTCTACGACCTCATCTTCGTCGCGGCGATCATCCAGCTCGGCGACGGGCTGGCCACCGCCGGCTTCGCGAGTTTTGCGCTGCACTTCGTGCCGCTGTGGATCGCCTGGACGGGGTTCACGTTCTACGCCAACCGCTTCACCGTCGACGACCTGACCCACCGGGTGTTGGTCCTGGCGAAGATGTTCGTGGTCGGCGGCATGGCCATCGCGTCGCGTGCCTCGATGGCAGGAGAGTCGGCGGGGTTCGCCATCGCGTTCGCGGTGAGCCAGGGACTCGTCGCGGGGCTCAACTGGCGCGCCTACAAACACCTGCCCGAGGCGCGCGACTACTGCCGGTATTGGGGTGGGGTCTTCGCCGCTTCGTCGGTGATCTTCCTGGTCTCCGCCGCGGTCCCGAGCCCGTGGGCGTACCTGCTGTGGGGCCTGGGCCTCGCCGTGATCCTGCTCGCGCCGGTCTCCGCCGCCGCACGTTCGCTCGCGGAGCGGCACCCGATCGACCAGGAGCACCTGTCGGAGCGGTACGCGCTCCTCACGCTCATCGTGCTCGGCGAGTCGTTCGTGAAGGTGCTGTCCTACCTGACCGACGCCGACGCCGGGGCCGAAGCGCAGCTCCGCGGCTTCTTCAACCTCGGGATCACCTGCTCGGTGTGGTGGATCTACTTCGACGACATCGCCGGCGCCGAGCTCCGCAAGGAGCGCGGGAGCTGGTTTGTGTGGCTGTTCTCGCACCTTCCGCTCACGCTCGGGGTCACCGCGCTCGGCGTCGCCGTCAAGAAGGCCATCCTCCTCGAGGTCGGCGTGCCGGCGCCCGACGGGGTGCGGTGGTTGTTGGCGGGCAGCCTCGCCGGGGTGTTCACCGCGATCGCCGCCCTGGACTCCGCCACCGAGCGGCCCGACGTGCAGGTCAGCGACTCGCTGCGCATCGCGGCGCGCCTGGCGAGCGCCGGGCTGCTGCTGTTGTTGGCCCAGGTCGGCAGCGGCATGACCGGTGACGCGTTCCTCGGCGTGGTCGCGGCGCTCGCGGTCGGGCAGGTCGTCCTCGACCTCGTCATCGCTCCCGCGCGCACGGCGGACACCCTCGCCCACGCCGTCCCCACCGCGCAGCTCGCGGCCGAGCGCCGCGATGGTTCGCGCCCGGCCAGCGCGATCCGCTCCATCGGGGAGGCGGTCCGGCTCGGGGCCCCGTCCGAGTTCCGGCGCGACCTGTACTTCTTCTTCCTCGAGGGGGGCTGGTCGCGGCTGCTCCTCACCTTCGTCGCCGCCTACCTCGTGTTGAACCTGTTCTTCGCCGGGCTGTTCATGCTGGAGCCCGACGGGGTCGGCGGGGCCGAGCCTCTCCGCTTCCTCGACGCGTTCTTCCTCAGCGTCCAGACCCTCGGCACCATCGGGTACGGCGTGCTGCACCCCCGGTCGGAGTGGGCCAACCTCGTGGTCACCGCCGAAGCCGCCGTGGGCATGTTGTTCGCGGCGCTGGCGACCGGGACGATCCTCGCCAAGGCGTCACGGGCGCGCTCGGCGGTGTTGTTCGCCAACCACGCGGTCATCACGCCCCGAAACGGCAAGCGTACGCTCCAGCTCCGCGTCGCCAACGCCCGCGGCAACGAGGTGGTCGAAGCGAGCGTGTCGGTGGCCGCGCTCATCGAGGAGATCAGCACCGAGGGCCGGCACATGCGCCGCGTGGTGGACCTCGACCTCCAGCGCAACCGGCAGCCGATGTTCGCCCTGTCGTGGACCTTGTTGCACGTCATCGACGAGAAGAGCCCGCTGTACCAGGTCGACCTCAACGACTCCGACGCGTGGCTCGGCCTGGTGGTCACCTTGCTCGGCCACGACGGCACCTACAACCAGACCACGCACGCGCGGCACATCTACACCCCGGACATGGTGCGCCACGACCACCACTACGTCGACGTGATGAGCCAGCTCCCCGACGGGCGCCTGGTCCTCGACCTCACCCGCTTCCACGACACCGAGCCGGACTGATCGTGGGCCGGGCAAGACGCGGCGACCCGGGGCGCGGGTCGCCGTCTGCGCAAGAATGAGGGCCAAACGCCCGGCGAGGCGTTTTGCAATACGAAGTCACCGCCGGGTCCTGCCGGGCCGGGCGAAATTGGCGCTCGCTCCGCCGCAGGTTCGCAAGCGAACCTGCGCTGCGCTCGGCCAATTCCCCCCGACCCGTCACCCGCCGCGTCACCGAACCGGCCAACGAGGGGAGGCGTCTGGCACAACGGCAGGACGCCGAACCGCGAGGGTCTGGCTGCACCGGCCCAAGGTCGGTGGGCAAGGCGATGTCCAACTTCGAGCGGTATTTTGGTGGGCGTGGCGACGGCAGCGAACCGCACCGGCGAGGAGGCGACACGGAGCGGGGCTGTGAGCGTGGCAACGGCGGTGAACCGCACCGGCGGGGAGGCGACACGGAGCGGGGCTGTGAGCGTGGCAACGGCGGTGAACCGCACCGGCGGGGAGGCGACACGAAGGGGGGATGCACCGGCCCACGGTCGGGTGGGGACGCGCGGGGGAACCCGTCCGGCCCGGCGTTGTCGGGTAGGCGTGGAGATCATCCCATGCTCGTGTTCATCGCCCTGTCCGCCTTCGCCCAGGAAACCCCGACCCTCACCGAGGACGCCGCGCCGCGCACCATCTACCAGGCCGTCACCCTCGTGGAGTTCGACAAGGTCAAGGTCGACGGCAAGCTCGAAGGCCCGTCTGCCGCGCTCACCATCGAGTCGCCGCCGCGGGTGCACCCGAGCCTCATCGTGCTGCGCGCGAGCTTCGACGACGAGATGGCCGCGAGCGTGGCCCACCTGAAGTAGCCGCCGCCGAGGGGGTGGGACGGAGGCGCCGGTAAGCGGAGTTCTGTGCCCACCCCCCGTTGCCGGTGGGCGGGTGGGAACCATTCCTCTAGGCCGACCGTCACCGGCCGGCTCGAGCCGCCAACCCGGACCTACGGACGGGCAGTCCTGGTCCCTATTTGGCGTTGCTCCCGAGGGGGTTTGCCTGGCCGATCCGATTGCCCGGACCGCCGGTGCGCTCTTGCCGCACCCTTTCAATCTCACCGGGCCGTCGCCGACCCTCTGCCTCGCCGGACCACGACCCGAAGGATGGGTCCGGCAAGTTCGACGCCACGCCGAAGCGCGTGCGGGCGTTCTGCTCTCTGTTGCACTTTCCTCCGGCTCACGCCGACCAGGCGTTACCTGGCCTCGTGCCCTGTGGAGCTCCGACTTTCCTCCCGCGCTTTCGCGCCGGCGGTTCCCTCGACGCCTCCGTCCCGCGCCGAGGCTAACCCGGCCCGGATAGCTTGCGCGGATGTACGCCTCCGTCGCCCACACGCCCGCCCCCGTCAACGAGCCCGTCAAGAGCTACGCCCCCGGCAGCGCCGAGCGCGCCTCGTTGGAGAAGGAGCTCGCCCGCCAGGCCGCCCAGGTGGTCGAGATCCCCTGCGTCATCGGCGGCAAGCACATCTACACCGGGCGCATCCGCGAGATGCGCATGCCCACCGACCACGGCCACGTGCTCGCGCGCATCCACCTCGGCGGGCCGGAGGAGGTCGAAGCCGCGGCGCACGCCGCCGAGGCCGCCCGACACGACTGGGCCGCCCTGCCGTGGGAGGCCCGCGCCTCGATCTTCTTGCGCGCCGCCGACCAGCTCACCGGGCCCTGGCGCGACCGGGTCAACGCCGCCACCATGCTCGGCCAGGCCAAGACCGCGCACCAGGCGGAGATCGACGCGGCGTGCGAGCTCATCGACTTCTGGCGCTTCAACGTATCGTACTACCGCGGCATGCTCCAAGAGCAGCCGCCGGCGAACAGCCCCGGCGTGTGGAACCGGACCGACCTGCGCCCGCTCGATGGTTTCGTCCTGGCCATCGCCCCGTTCAACTTCACGAGCATCGCGCTCAACCTCCCCACCGCGCCCGCGCTGGTCGGCAACACCGTGGTGTGGAAGCCCGCCACCACCTCGGCCTTGTCGTGTTGGGTGCTGTTCCAGATGCTCGAGAGCATCGGCCTGCCGCCGGGGGTCATCAACCTCGTCAGCGGCGACGGGCCGGACATCGGGCCACGCCTGCTGCGCCGCCCGGAGCTGGCCGGGGTCCACTTCACGGGGAGCACCGGCGTGTTCCAGGGCATGTGGCGCGACATCGGCGCCAACATCGCCAACTACCGGGCGTATCCGCGCATCGTCGGCGAGACCGGCGGCAAGGACTTCATCGTGGCCCACCCCAGCGCCGACGCCCGGGCGCTTGCGGTGGCCATCGTGCGCGGCGGCTTCGAGTACCAGGGCCAGAAGTGTTCCGCCGCCAGCCGCGTCTACGTGCCGCGGTCGCTCTGGCCCACCGTGCGCGCCGAGTGCGCGGCGATGATGGCCGAGATGAAGCAGGGCGACGTCCGGGACTTCTCCAACTTCGTCTCCGCGGTCATCGACGAGCGGGCGTACAAGAAGCTGGGCTCCTGGGTGGACCGCCTCCGCGGCGAGGTCGGCCAGGGCACCGAGATCGTCTCGGGCGGCCACCACCGCGGCGAGGTGGGCTGGTACATCGCGCCCACGCTCGCCCGCGTGGACGACCCGCACCACGCGCTCATGGAGACGGAGCTGTTCGGCCCGGTGGTCGGCGCCTATGTCTACGAAGACGCCGCCTGGGCCGACACCCTTCGATTGGTCGACACCACCTCGCCCTACGCGCTCACCGGCGCCATCTTCGCGAATGACCGCTACGCGGTCGAACACGCGATGCGGGAGCTCCGTCACGCCGCGGGCAACGTCTACATCAACGACAAGCCCACCGGCGCGGTCGTCGGCCAGCAGCCCTTCGGCGGCAGCCGCGCGAGCGGCACCAACGACAAGGCGGGCGCTCCCGGGAACCTGATGCGTTGGGTGTCACCCCGCTCCATCAAGGAGACGTTCACCCCCCCGACCGACTGGCGCTATCCGTTCCTGGGGTAGCGGCGCTCCTTCGTCGGCCGCGGCGCCGCCCGAACCTTGCCCTGGGTCACCACCGACTGGCCAGATCGATCCACAGGTCTTCGAGGGCGACGGGGTCGCCGGCCCGGACCGCCGCCGGATCGGCGAGGGTGGCGTCGGGTCGCAACGCGAGGATGCGCGCGTGGAGCTCGGCGCGCTCGTCGGGCGTGGCCGCGCCGAGCAGGTTCCAGAGGCTCAACGTGTCCTTCGGACGCGCCGCCGCGAGGACGGGGCCGAGGGCGCCGCCGAGATCGCGGGCGTCGAGCGCCGCCGCGAACGCCGGCTCGGCGTCGAGCCACGCGGGCGTCCCCGGTCCGGGTCCGAGGCGCGCCACCGCTCCCGCGCCGGCCGGAACGCGCACCTGCCGCGCCGCGGTCTCGAGCGCGACGACGCCGCTCCGCACGACCACCGCCGTGCTCTGGTCGGAGCGCACCTCGACGACGTACGCGCACCCGAGGTCCACGACGTCGGCCGCCGGAGTCTTCAGCGTGAGCACGCGCGGCGCCGCGTCGATGGCCACGTCCATGCGCCCGGTGTCCAGGCGGACCACGATGCGCCCCTCGGGAGCGGGCTCGCGCGTGAGGCGGGCGCCCGGGTCGAGCTGGGCACGCCCCAGCGAGTCGAGCCCGGCCCAGGTCGGCGTGTCGGCGGCGAGGACGTCGCCCGGGTCGAACCGGCAGTCGCCCACACACTCGCCGGCGTCGTCGACCACGCGCCACGGGACGTCGTTGCGCGGCCACGCGAGCAGCGCGACCGCCAGCAAAGCACCCACTGGGCGACGGACGGCACGCTCATCGGCGGG
>SXOM01000267.1 GCA_005776735.1 Pseudomonadota bacterium | reverse complement strand
GGTCGAAGTTCGACATCCCCACGCCCACCGACCGCGGGCCGGTGCAGCCAGACCCTCGCGGTTCGGCGTCCCCCCGTTGTGCCAGACGCCGCCGCCGTCGTGCGGTTCGGTGACGCGGCGGGTGACGGGTCGGGGGGAATTGGCTGAGCGGAGCGCAGGTTCGCCGCTTGCGGCGAATCTGCGGGGGAGCGAACGCCAAGTTCACCCGGCCCGGCAGGACCCGGGGGTGACTTCGTTTCGTCGACCACCCGCGCCGCGTCTGCCCCCCCGCCGCGAGACGCCGACCCGCGCCCCGGGTCGCCGCGTCTTGCCCGGCCCGCCGAGATAGCGGCACCGCATGCGCCTGCACCTCGGCCCTGGTCCCCTCCCCGCCCTCCTCGCGCCGGGGGTTCCCGACTGGATCGGGGCCGACGGCACGCGCATCGGCTGGGTCTTGCGCGACGTGCTGGTGTGGCTCGACGGGGCGCACGCCACGGTGGTCCGCCTCCCCGACCTCGGCGACGAGGTGGCGCCCGGCCCCGCGGGCTGGACGGTGGCCACCGCCCTGGGCGCGGCGGTGGTCAACGCCGACGGAACGCTGGGGCGCTGCCTGAGCGTCGACGACGGCGAGCCCCTGGCGGTCCTCCCCGGCACCGACTGCGTGCTGGTCCAAGCCGTCCCCGAGCACACCCTGGTGCGGCTCGACCGGGGGGTCGCGGTCCCCATCCCCGACGCGGCCACCCGGGCGCGCTTCATCGGTCCGTTCACGATCGGTGTCGGGGCGGTGTGGATCGACCTGGACCTGCTCTTCCGCCTGCGCGAGGGCGCCGTGCCGCAGGCGCTCGGGCGGGTGTCGGGCGCCCAGGCGATGGCCGTCGGCCCCGATGGTGCCGTGCTCGTTGCGACCACCGACGACACGGTGTGCGCCGCCCCCCGCGGCCTGCCCGCCCGCCTGGGCCACAGCGTCGACGTCGAGAGCGCCCGGTTCTCCCCCGACGGCACACGGGCGCTCGTCGCCGACGAAAGCGGCGTGGCCGAGCTCGACCTCGGCACCGGCAAGGAGCTGCGGCGGTGGGACGGCGCCCTGGTCCCCGTCGGCTACGCTCCCGGGCCGATCCGCTGGAACCGCGACACCGGCGCCCTGGTCGACGAGGCCGACACGGTGCGCGCCACCGGCTTCGCGGGCGCGGCCCCGTCGAGCGCGGGCGACCTGCTCGTCGGCCCCGGCGGCGCGGTGTGGTCCCTCGGCGGCGGACGCGCGCTGCGCACGGGCCTGCGCCCCGGGGTCACCGCCACCGACGGGCACCGCGTGGTCGACGTCGACGCCGAGTGCATCCACCTCGACGACGCGTCGTACCCCCACCACCTGCTCGACGGCGACGACGAGATCGAGGCCGTCCGCCTCGACGCCGACGGCATCCGGGTGGGCACCGCCTCCGGGCGCGTGGCCCGCTTCACCCTCGCCGGCGCGCAGACGCAGGTGCACGAAGGTGGCGCGCTCGAGGTGCCCGAACCCGCCCTCCCCGACGGCGTCACGCTCTCCGACCCCGCCGAGCCGAGCAACGTCGACGTGCGCGGGCAACTCTGGCCCGTCCCGGCCGACGGCGCGGCGCGTGTGGGGGACGCGGTCTGGGCGTGGAGCTACGAGGGCATGCTGGTGGCGTTGCCGCTCAGTTGAGCAGCTCGCCGCCCCAGCGCAGGCTCAGCCCCTCGAAGCGGGCCCGCCGGAACCACGCGCCGAGCCCGGCCGGCTTCGGGGCGCCGTCGACCGCGCGCTGGAGGTCGTCGGGCACCTGCGCCACGAGCTGCCCTTCGCCGTCGAGCGGGTGAGCGCACGCCCACCACCGCCCGTCGGGCCACTCCAGAAAGACCATCGCCGCGCGCCCGACCACCCGCCCCTGGCGACGCCGCACCATCACCCCGGCCGCGGCGATGGCTTCGGCTTCGGGCTGCGATGCGAACGCCGCGATGGCGCGGTGTACGTCGCCCCCGGCGGCGAGGACGGGCGGCAAGTCGACGATCTGCGCGACCTCGGGGAAGAACGTGAACAGGGCGGGGCGCGGCATGCCGTGGGGGATGGCGGCGCACAGCCGCCCCCACAACGCGAGGCCGAGCGCGTCGTCGTCGTCGCGGGGGTACACGCCCGCCCGTTCCGCGTGCGCCACGCGCACCCGCAGGCCCGTCGTGCTCAATCGCACCTCCGGTTGCCGTCGCGGTTGCGGCACCCCTTCCCCGTGAGCGCACGCCGGGTGCGCACCCCGTCGGCGGTCTCGATGACGAGCGCACCGCCGAAGTTGCCCGAGTCGGCCGGAGTGAACTTCACGGTCACCCCCATGCGTTCCCCCGGCTCGAGCGCCCGCGGCAGCTCGGGCGGGAACGCGAGCGCGAACGCGCCGGTATCGCCCTCGACCCACAGGTCGACCACCTGCACCCCGTAGTCCTCGTCTTCGCTGGACAGCTTGAACTGGCGCGCCGCCCGCTGTTCGTCCGGCAACAACTCGCCGAAGTCGGTGGCGCCCTGCGGCTGCACCCACAGGCCACCGGCGTACTCGGCGGCGGGGTCGAGGCCGAACGACCCACACCCGCACAGCAGCATTGTCGCCAGCCCGTGACGCATCGGACCGGCGCATAATCACTCCGCGCCGAGGTTACATGCCCGCGTGCCGTCCGAGCCCGCCCTCTTCCGCGCGCCGCCGCCCGCGGAGATCGTCGCCGCCCTGGGCGGCCGCTTCCGCCGCCGCCTCCCCGACCTGGCCGACGCGGCCCTCGCCGACCTCGTCGCCGACACGGTCTTCACCGAGCGCAAACGCCTGGAGCGCGACCGCGCCGACGAGGGCTACCTCGCCGCGGTCGACGCCGCGGCGCGCGCGGTCCACACCGGGTCCCGCCCGGCGCTCGAAGCCGCCGGCGTGGCGCTGGTCGAGGCGTACGGTGCCGAGATCCACAACCCGTTCTCGGTGCGCACGTACCGCTTCGCCACCAAGGCCATGCCGGCGCTCCTCACCCGGCTCTTGTCGGCCACGCGGGCGCGCGACCTCGTGCGCTCCCAGCCCGACCCCGCCACCCGCATCCGGCTGAGCGGGCCGCTCGACCGCCTGCGGGCGCTCTCGCAGCGGGCCACGCTCATCCTCGCGCCCACCCACGTCAGCAACCTCGACTCCCCGCTCCTCGGGTACACCCTCTACGCAGCGGGGCTCCCGCCGTTTGCGTACGGGGCCGGCCTCAACCTGTTCGAGAACCCGGTCATGGCGTTCTTCATGGAGCGGTTGGGCGCCTACACGGTCGATCGCCGCAAGCGCAACCGCCTCTACAAGGACACGCTCAAGGACTACAGCACCGAGATCATCGGCCGCGGTCACCACTCGTTGTTCTTCCCCGGGGGCACCCGCAGCCGCTCCGGTCGGCTCGAGTCCCGGGTCAAGAAGGGCCTGCTGGGGACCGGGCTCGACGCCTGGCAGGAGTCGTTGGCGGGCGGGCGCCCGCGCGACGTCTTCGTGGTGCCGTGCACGCTGTCCATCGGCCTGGTGCTCGAGGCGGAGTCCCTCATCGCCGACGCGCTCGCCGAGGAGGGGAAGCAGCGGTACATCATCATGGACGACGAGTTCAGCGAGCCGCGCACCATCGCGACCTTCGTCCGCAAGCTCATGGGCCTCGACGCCGCGGTCCACGTCCGGTTCGGCGAACCGATGGACGTGGTGGGCAACCCCATCGACAGCGACGGGCAGAGCCTCGACCCCGCCGGCCGGCCGATCGACCGTCGGGCGTACGTCTGCGATCGCGACGGCCGCGTCGTGGTCGACCCGCAACGCGACCACCTCTACACCCAGCGTGTCGCCGACCGCCTCGCCGAAGCGTACCAGCGCGACTTCATCGCGCAGTCCACCCACCTCGGGGCGTGGGCGGCCTGGGCGGCGCTCCGCGCGGCGCACCCCGGGAAGGACACGTGGCGCCTCGTGCGCCTCGCCGGCGACGAGGCCCGCGTCCCGCGGCGTGCCGTGTTGATGCAGCTCGAAGCGGCCCTCCCGCGCCTGCGGCACCGCCACGCGGCGATGCCGAGCACCGCCGAGGGGGTGCTCGACGAGGCGATCGAGCGGTTCTCCTCCTTCCACCGCCGCCGGGCGCTCGAGCCGGTGGGGGCCGACCTGCGCCTGGCCACGGAGCTGGTGCTCTACTACCAGAACCGCCTCGTCGGCTGGCCGGAGCTGCGATGACCCCGCCGAGCGTACGCCTCGTGGGCGCGGGCGACCTGCACGAGGCGGTCGCGCTCCTGGTCGCCCGCTCCGGTGCGGCACCGGTCGAGGGCCCCGCCGACCTCGAGATCTGGGCGGTGCCGTCGGCCTCGTTGCGGTCGGTCGTGCGCGAGCGTGCCCCCGGTCCCGGCGAGCATGTCCTCCTCGCGACGCGCGGCCTCGAACCCGGCACCGGCAAACGCCCGAGCGAGGTGTTCCTCGAAGAGTCGGCCTGCCTGCGGGTGGGCGTCCTCGCGGGCCCGCTCCTCGTCGCCGAGCTGCGGCGCCAGAGCCCGTGCGCCACCATCGTGGCCTCGCAGTTCCACGAGGTCACCGCCCGCGGCGCGCGGGCGCTGCGCTCCCCCTTGTGCCGGGCGTACGCCACCACCGACCTGGTGGGCGTCGAGCTCGCGAGCGCCCTGGTCGACGTCTTCGCGATCGCGGTGGGGGCCGCGCGCGGCCTCGGGCTCGGCACCGGCGCCGAGGCGCTCCTCGTCGCGCGCGCGGCGGTCGAAGGGGCGCGCCTCGCC
>SXOM01000266.1 GCA_005776735.1 Pseudomonadota bacterium | reverse complement strand
GGTCGGCGGCGAGGCGCGCGTCGAGCGTCCGGTAGCGGGTCAGGGTGGCGTGGGCGCGGCCCGCGTCGGCCCAGAAGTCGGGGGCCACGCTCGACTCCAGGAGCGCGTCGGCCTCGGCACGCCGGGCCTGGTGCGCCTGGACCAGCGGCGCCCACAGCGCGACGGCGCCCTGCACGTCGGCGTCGACCGGGGGCGGCGCGGGGACCGTCGCCGCGGGCGCGACCTCCTCGACGACCTCCCGCCGCACCTCGATCCGTCCGCCGCGCACCCCGAGGGCGAGGGTCTCCCCGTCGCGCACCCGATGGCCGACGATGAACGTGGCGAGCGGCCCGACGAGGTTCCGCTCCATCTCCCGCCGCAGGAACCGGGCGCCGAAGTGCGGGTGGTACCCGTGCGCGACCAGCCAGTCGAGCACGTCGGCGTCGACCTCGACCTTCAGGCCGCGCCCGGCCAACCCTTCGCGGTCGAGCAGCCACCCGAGCTCGCGCTGCGCGATGGCGCGGATGGTGGCGCGGGAGAGCGGGTGGAAGTGGACCACCCGGTCGAAGCGGTTCAGGAACTCGAAACGGAAGACCTGGAGCACTCGCCGGTCCAGCTCCGCGTCCAGGCCGCGGACGTCGCGCGACTCGGCGAACCCCAGGCCCGACTCCCGGTACACCTCGGCCCCGGCGTTGCTCGTCGCGATGACGATGAGGCTCCGCACCGAGACGGTCTCGTTGTTGCCGTTGGTGTACCGGCCCTCGTCGACCAGTTGCAGGAAGCCGTCGTGCACCGAACGGTCGGCCTTCTCGAGCTCGTCGAGGAGGAGCACCCCGAACGGCGCATTGCCGAGGCGCCGCGCAAGCTCCCCGCGGCGACCCTCGACGTTGTGCGCGGTCGGCGTGCCGAACAAGAGGGCATGCCCCTGCGGGCTCGCGAAGTCGGACAGGTTGACCCGGATCATCCTCGACTTGTCGCCGAAGAAGTACTCGGCGAGCAACTGGGCGGTGTGGGTCTTGCCGACGCCCGAGGGGCCGACGAAGAGGAAGACACCGAACGGGCGGCGCGGGTCGGCGAGGTTGGCCTTGATGAGCGCGATCACCCGCACCACGGCGTCGGCCGCTTCGTCCTGACCCAGGAGGCGATCACTGACGAAACGCCGGGTGGCGGCCACGTCCAGGTCGATGGCAGGGTCGACCAACGACGGGGGGACCCGCGTGGTCTCCGAGAAGCGGTGGATCACCTCCCGCTGCCCGACGGGGTCGGTGCCGGGCGCCAGGTCGCGCGCTTCCCGCAACAGGTCGAGCGCCTTGCGCGGGAAGTGCCGATTTCCGATGAAGCGGCCGGTGAGGTCGATCGCGGCGCGCTGCGCGGCCGGCGTGACGACCCGCCCCGTGCGCTGGTACTGGTGCTCCGCCCAGTCGCCCACGATCTTCCGCGTGCGGGCGACGGTGGGCTCCTCGATCAGGATGGAGACGAGCCAATCGCCGAGGTCGGGGGTGTACTCGAGCAGGCTCTGGAACTCCCGGCGGCTCGCCTCCCCGAGGAACGGGCGGTGCGCGGCGCTCGAGAACCGGAGGATCGTGGACTCCCAGTCGAGGCTGTAGGCGAGGTGCAGGTCGCGGATGAACGGGACCACCGGCTCGGGCGAAGCGAGCACGTGGTCGAGCACCTCCTGCAGCACGTCGGCGCCGTCGCTGGCCTCCTTGAAGTGGCTCGCGATGCTGCGCAGGGACAACTGCACGAAGCGCACCCCGCGGAAGCAGGTGGGGCCCCTCCCCCGGGCAGCGGCCTGCACCACCGCGTGCACCGCGGCGGTCTTTCCCACCCCTGGCGGGCCCACCAGGACGGGCGTGCGCTTGCCTTCGCTCACCAGCACGTCGTCGAGCTGGCGCAAGACCTCGTCCATGCCGAACACCGGTTGCAGGCGTCCTTCGCGCTCGGCCTGGCTCAGGTCGAGCTCCACCCAGTCCTCGAAGCGGAACGGCTTGTCCTTCTTGGCCATGGTCTCTACCGGAAGAGCTCGACCAGCTCGGCGGTGAAGGCGGCGGCACCTTCGGCGGTGAGGTGGTCGAAGTCGTTGAAGTGGGCGGGGTCGGCATCGTAGCGCGCCGACAGGTCCAAGAGGGCGGTGCGCTCGAGCCGCCCCGCCGCTTCGCGCAGGGCCAGGCGCGCCGCGGCCTCGTACTCCGGCTCGACCGTGGCCCGGAGCATGGGCCGCATGGGCAGGATCACGAGGAAGGTGCGCTCCGCACGCGCCGCGCGCACGACCCGCTCCACGGCGGCGACACACTCCCCGGCCACCTCGGGCCGCCACTGCTCCAGGGGGCGTCCGAGCAGGAATTCCCGCCGACGCAGGGCGTTGGCCTCGGTGAGCTCCGGCGCCGGTTCGCCCGGCCAGCGTGGGATCACGTCGCGCCCGCCCCGTTTCAGATCGGTCACGACCGAGGCCAGGTGTCCCGGAGACTTCAGGTGTTGCACGAGGTCGTGCCGCCGGCCGCTGCCCGCGAGCCACCGGTGCGGGAGGAGGGTCATCGCGAGGGCGCTCGGCCGGCCCTCCAGGCCCATCTCGCCGGCGGGCCCGACCCACTGGGGCTGCATCGCGACGTGGGGGATCGGGGGACGCCCGCAGCTCACGGCGTCGAACAACAGGGGGGCCACCTCGACGAACAGGACGTCGAGGCCCGGCGCCGCGTCGGAGCTGGCCAGGAGCGCCGGGTAGGTCGGCGGCAGCGCGTTCCCGGCGAGGGTGTGGCGCGCCACGCGCTGCCACGCAAAACCGGTCCCTTCGGCGAGCTGGACGATGTCGACGTCCGCGCCGGTGCGTGACGAGCCGAGGAGCAGCCCCCGGACGGGCCCTTCGCCGGCGGGGAGGTCGCCGTTCCAGAACGCTTCGCCCCACGCGCAGTGCGGTTCGTGCACCGACAACGCCCACCACGCGGCGAGCGGCGCCCCCACGAGCACCACGCCGAGCCCCGCCACGAATTGACCGACCCGCCCCATCCGTTCCCCGTGTATTCCGGGCGGCGCGCCGCGACCGGCCGCGTCGAGCGGCCGCTCCTCCCGCGCGCCGCGGGCCCCAGACCGGGGTTCGGGCTCCGGACCGGACGGACTACTCCAGCCGCCCCAGCTCCTCGCGCGCGGCCGCGTCCAGCGGGAGCTGGTGCAGGAGCTCGACGGCGCCCGGTTCGCCGGCCCACGCCGCGCGCAGCGCGTGCTCGGCCGCTTCGTCGGGGCGGCCGCCGGCGGTCAGCGCCTGCGCGTAGGCCAGCCGCAGCCGCCGAGGCATGTTGTCGTCGTACCGACGGGCCGCTTCGTCCCACCACCGGAGGTCGCCGCCGGAGGCCTCGACCCCGATCATCGCCCAGTCGGGCTCGGGGTAGAGCGCGAGCGCGGCCTCGGCCCCGTCGAGCGCCTCGGCGGTGCGGCCCGCCGCCGCCAACGCCCGCAACGCCGCCATCCGGTCGGG
>SXOM01000265.1 GCA_005776735.1 Pseudomonadota bacterium | reverse complement strand
GTCCTTCGCCGGCCACAACACGCAGCCGGTATCGCAGAACATGTACCCGGCCCCTTCGACCCCGTTCTCGGTGAGGTAGCAGCGATGGTTGTCGCGCACGTAACGCAGGAAGCTCGCGGCCGAGTAGTGACGGTTGGCATCGCCGGTCTCGGCGGCGTCCATTTCGAAGGTACCCAGGCGCACGAACGACTCGTCCTCGGTCGTCGCCGAGTGCCAAAGCGCTTTGGGCTGCTTGAAGTTGGCAGTGAGAGAGACCGCTTCGAGCTGACGGCGATACAACGATGCCATATGTCCTCCGGGTGTGGAGCTCCGGAGCGGGCGACGAATCATCGTCTGGGAATGTAGCCGGCCGAACGCCCGCGTCCACCACCTTTTCCAAAGAACTGAGGGTGACTTCCTCTCTCCGAGGTGCATTTCCGACTCTGGAGGGGATGACGTGCGCCGCAACGCGCATTCACGCGGCTCGAAGCGCCGCGGCGCCGTCCCGCCTCTGTGCGCTTCGGGACGGGCCGCAGGCGCCGCCCCGTCACTGGGGCAGTCGCGCCACCGCCAACTCCAACACCAGGTCGGGCTCGGCCTCGCGCACCTTTCGCAGCGCGATCAGGGTCTGCGCCTGGGTGTGCCCCGCCATCAGGTAGGTGGCCACCGCCGCGACGTCGCGCTCGACCTGGGCGGCCATGCGCTGCTCGTCCCACCCGGCATCCTGGTACAACAACGTGACCACCGCTCGCGCCGATCGCGCCGCGTCGGAGAGGGCCGATGCACCGCCCCCGGTCGCGACCGGCGCGGACCCCCCATCCACCGCCGGGATCGGGGCGGCGGCGAACGCGACGCGGCGCGCGCGGAGGATGTGGCACTGCGTTGTCCCCAGGATCCACCATACGACCCGCGCGTCGGTCGAGATGTCGACCAGGGCGTCGGCGTCGCCCTGGGCTTCGTCGACGAGCTCCGGGAAGCCGTAGGCGGGGCCCAGCGGCAAGAACATGAACAGGTAGGGTGTGCACCGCTCGACGGTCGTGGGCGTCGACGCCACCCGCGCGTCGACCGGGATCGGCCGGGTCTGGTCGGCCAGCAGCATCGGCGCGCGCATGCAGCAGAGCAGGAGGGTCAGGAGCATCGAGGGGAGGCCTATCCTGGTGGAGTCACCGGCCCCGCATCGCCTCGTCGAGCCCGAGCCCCCACGCCGCCTCGGCGTCGCGCAACAACGCAACGGGAAGGCGCCGGAGCGCGCCCAGGTCCCACACGCGCGCGGTGCCGTCCCAACCGCCGCTCACCAGGGTGGTGCCGTCGGGGGTGAACTCGACCGAGCTCACGCGGCCGGTGTGACCGCGCAGCCGGGCCAGGAGCGTGCCGTCGAGGTCGTGCACCAGGACCTCGCCGCCGAGCGTCGCCGCAGCGACCAGGCGACCGTGGAGGGCGACGTCGAGGACGTCGCCATCGACCGCCCAGCATGCGTCGTCCACGCACACGTCCCGCCCCCGCGACAGCACCAGCGGTGCGCCGCCGTCGCCCACGTCCACGGCCCCGACGTCGGGGGCGCGGCGCCGCTCCTCCCACCGCTCGCCGACGAGGACCCAGACCCCGCCCCGCGAGTCCACGAGGGCGGCCGTGTCCCCGCTGGGGCTGCTCGACCCGTCGACGAGGCCGGGGCCGGCACGGGTGGTGACGACCGTGTCGCTGGCGAGGTCGGCCAACACCACCACGTCCGAATACGACACCCCCCACACGCGGCCGTCGGCGAGTGACCCCGCCCGCCGGAGCACCGTCGCGTCGAGCGGCACCTGCTCCAGGTCGGGCCCCAACCGCCGCGGCGCGCCTCCCATCGCACCGCCGAGCAGGCGGCCCTCGCCGCCGTAGGCCACACACTTGGCCACGCCGTCGGCCCAGCGCCACGTACGCAGGCGACGCCCGTCCGAGCGGCGACGCTCCACCACGTCTCCGGCGCCCAAGGCCGCGGCGACGCTGCTCCCGTCCGGCGAAAGCGTGACCTGGGAGATTCCCGACCCGAAGGTGAGCACTCCCGGCGTGGGCAACGAGGTGAACCGCCACCGCTCCAACGCCTCGCCGACGAGGAGGACCTCGCCGGGCGCAGCGCCGGGCGCGATGCGCGTCGCCCCGCCGGGGAGCGCGCCCGCCCACTCGTCGGCGGAGGTGTCCCACAGCCGTGGCCCACCCCGCTCGCCGAGGACCAGGACGCCCGCCTCGAGTCCGGGGACCGGAACCAACGAGCGGATGCCCGTCACCCCCCCTGCCAGCGGCGCCCCGGCCGTACCGTCGGCGAGCGACACCCCCGCCACGTGCCCGTCGAGGTGCCCGGTGTACAGGTGCGCGCCGACGCGCGCGAGCGCGGTCCAGGTGGGGGGGGCGCCGAGCGGCACCTGCCAACGCTCCGCTCCGTCCGGACCGTAGGCTCGGAGCACCCCGTCGTCGCAGCCGACGAGCAGCTCGTCGCCGGACACCCGCGTGGCGGTGCGCGCGGCCGCGCACAACGGGAAGGCCGGCCCCACCCCCTCCTCCGAGAGCGTCCGGGCGTCGCGCCCGCGCTGGGCGTACCCCCGCGCCCCGCCGCCCTGGGGCACCCACCCCGCGCCTTCGTCGCCCGGGTGCACCACGCCGTCGGGCGTCACCCGCGCGAGGCCGTCCGCGGTCGCCACCACCAGCATGTCGCCGAGCCAGACCGGGTCGCCCACCGCGACCAACGCCGCGCCGAACTCGAGGACCAGGGGCTCGACGCTCCACCGCTCCAGGCGGCCCTCGGACCTACAGGCCAGCGTGGCACCATCGGGGGACGGGACCGCGGTGTGCCGGCACGCCTCGGGGAGCGGCACCCGCGAGGTACGGCTGGCCGTGGGGGTCGGAATGGCCGCCAGCACCCCCCGCGCTTCGGCCGAGGGCGCGAGGTCCAGCGCGTGGGCCGCCAAGACCTGCGCTTCGGGCAGGCGGCCGTCGGCTTGCGCGCGCAGCGCCTGCTCCGTGAGCGCCACCGCGAGGTTGGCCTCGGCCACCACCCGCTCGTCGGACACGCGCCGGAACCCGTCGGCCACGGCCACCGCCAGGACGGCCAGCGCCACCGCGCCGACCCCCAACGGCACCCGCCACGCCCGCACGACGCGGAGCAGCAACTCGCTCGGCCGGTAGGCGTGCGCGAGCACCCGCCGCCCCGACAACCACCGCTCCAGCTCCTCCGCCAACGCGCCGGCGTCGGGGTAGCGCGCAGCCGGGTCGGCGCTGAGGGCGCGGCGGACGATGGCGACGAGCTCGGGCGGTGCGTTCCCCTCGAGGCTCGCGGCGTCGGGGCCGCCGTCGGGCGGCGCGCGCCCCGACAAGAGCTCGTGCAGCACCACCCCCAGGGCATACACGTCCGACGGCGGGCTGGCCCCCTCCCCGCGGCGCAGCTCCGGCGCCATGTACCCGGTCGTCCCCACCGGCCCGCCGCCGCGCGCCTCGGCCACCGGAGCGGCGAGCCCCCAGTCGGCCACCTGCGTCTCGCCGAACTCGCCGAGCATCAGGTTGGCCGGCTTCAGGTCGCGGTGCACGATCCCGCGTGCGTGGGCGTAGGCCACCGCCTGGCACGCCGCCAGCAGGCGCGGCACCAGCGTGAGCCGCGTGGCCGCGTCGGGGCAGGCGCCGAGCCGCTCTCCGAGGGTGCGGCCTCGCAAGAGGCGCATCGTGTACCACACCTGTCCGTCCTGGACGCCGGTGTCGTAGACGGCCACGATGCCGGGGTGTTCGAGCTGCGCGGTGATCGCGGCCTCGCGGGTGAGCCGCGCCGCCAGGGCCGGGCTGGCGGCCACCTTCAGCGCCACCTGCCGTTGCAGGAGCTGGTCGCGCACGGCGTACACGCGGCCCATCCCGCCGGTGCCGAGCAACCCTTCGCGGGTGTAGCGTTGGTCGGGCGCCGGCCCGGGCTCGGGGGTGTGGTCACCCCCGTCGCTCAGCGCCGGCTGGCTCCCCGGGGTGGGGGCGCGGTCGGTGCTCACGTCCGGTCTTGGACCGTGTCGCCGTCGTGGAGGAACAACTCCAGCTTTCCCAGGCCGTCGGAGCGCACCAGGTCGGCCCGGATGCCGGCTTCGCGCAGGCGGGCGCGAAGCCGCGACAACGTGACGTCGAGCTTGCGCCGCAACAGGTGCACGTCGTCTTCGTCGGGCCACAGCTCCCCGGCGAGGACCTCCCACCCCACGGGCCCGTCGAACGCGACGATCTCGCTGATGAGCCGCGCGGCGAGGCCCGAGAGCGCCAACGACGCGCCCCCGCCCCGATGGACGTGCACCGAGTCGTACTGCGCCACCACGCGCAGCGGCTCGGCGAGCCCGCCCTCGAGCCGCGTGGCGCCGGGGCCGTGGCTCCCCAACGCGAGGCCGACCGCCCGGAAGGTGCGCCCGTCGACCGTCCACGTGTCGCCCACGCGCAGGGGGCGGGTGACGCCCGCCACCGTGAGGCTCCAGCTCTCGCCGTCGCCCCACAACCACGCCGAAGCGTCGGGCAGGAGCCGCGGCACCAACTCGGGCTGCGGGCGCGTGACGAGGCTGCAGACGCCGCTCGGCACGACCCGGTGCAGCCCATCGCCCTCGACGGCGAACACCGTCTTGGGCAACGCCACCTCCTCGACTTGGAGGTCCAACCCCTCGGCCAAGGTGATGCGCTGCCCCGCCGCGAGCGCCACCTGGTCGCGGCGCTGACCGTCGACGACGAAGCGCCCGCGCAGCGGCAGGAGCAGCAGCTCGGCGCCGCGGAGGCTCACCATCGCGTGCGCTTCGCTGACCCGAGGGTCGGCGAGGTTGAGCGCCGCGGACCACAGGCGCCCCACGAGGTCGCCGTGACCCAGCTCGACGGACCGTCCGTCGGGGAGGCGGAGGCGGACGTAGGCGCGCATGCACCGATGGCGTATCCCGGTCGGTGCGAGGCGCTCAGCGCAGCGGCTTCTCCAGCGTCCAGCTCGCGGCGAGCTGCAGGTTCGGCGCGGTGCCGACGCGGTCGGCGTCGATGACGTAGGCGAGCGCGAGCACGTTGACGGTC
Source organism: Pseudomonadota bacterium (assembly GCA_005776735.1). Lineage (GTDB taxonomy): Bacteria > Myxococcota_A > UBA796 > UBA796 > SXON01 > SXON01. The sequence continues at coordinate 1,382 of SXOM01000265.1, read as the reverse complement.
GGGACGGCCGGAGCGGCGGTGGCCTTGAACGACACCAGGCCGCCGACCACGAGGCTGCGGTCGCCCGACCCCATCGCCATCCGGTCGCGCATCGTGGCCCCGACGCGCAACAGCGGCTTCTGGCCCCCGGGCAGCACCTCGCCCAACACCCCCGCCTGGTTCTCGATGACCACCTCGTCGAACGCGACGACGAGGTCTCGCGACGGATCGTAGACATAGGGGCTGTCGACCTCGGCCGGCGCTTCGATGTGGAGGGCCGAGAACGTGCACGAGTCGAACAGGATCACCGGCCCGAACTTGAGCTTGAGCGTCGGCGTCGCGGAGAGCTGCAGCCCGCTCGACGAGAACTGTTCGTCCTCCCGCGCCTGGCGGTCCTCGCTCAGCTTGCCGGACGGCGCATCGAACGGGAGGAGCCCACGCCCGCCCCAACTGAAGTAGCCGAGGTAGCTGCCCTGGACCTCCAGCTCGAACATCTCGATCGGCGTGATCGACAGGCGCGGACCGACCTCGGCGTGCACCGGCGTCACCCCGACGCGAAGCCCTGCGCCGGCGTTGGTGGTCTGGAACATCCGGCTCTCCGACCGCCACAGCGGCGTGCGGACCTGCCCGCGGACGTCCAGGAGCGCACCCTCCGAGAACAGCCCACCGCCGAGCTGGGCGCGGCCGTACCAGTACGGGGTGGTGTCGGCGGCGGAGGCGGCGGCGAGGGAGAGCAGGAGGAACATCGGGAGTCCAGGTGCACCTGCATCATACGGCGCCGACGCCGGGTGGGGAGGGCCGGGTCTGATGCGGGTCTGATGGCGGGGGGGCGCCACGCCGCGACCGGTCGCGACGGCGGCCGAGGCCGGCGCGTGGCGCGCGGCGACTGCGAGATATGCTCCGGGCGTGATTCGCCGCCTCCACATCGAGCGCTACCGCTCCATCCTTCGGGCCGACATCGACCTGGGGCGGGTCAACTTGTTCATCGGGGCCAACGGATCGGGCAAGTCCAACATCCTCGAGGCGCTCGGGTTCCTGAGCGCAGTGGCCGGCCGCGGACTGGAGGCGGGCGCGCTCGCGGAGCGCGGTGTGCGGTTGTCGCTGGGGCCGATGTTCAAGTCGGCGTTCAAGAATCGAGACCTCCCGAGCAACGCGGCGGTGACGGTCGAGTTCGACGGGGCGCCGCGACTGACCTACGGGATGAGCTTCACCGCGGGCGCCGCGGACGAGGCGCTCAAGATCCGCACGGATTTTTTCACACTTACGTCCAGGAGTTCACCTACCGGCTCAACCGTCGCGCCAAGAACCACGACGGCGTCCTCTGGCAGTTTCTCCTGCGACGGATGGTGAAGGGCGCGTGGCGATCCTGGGCTGTCCGGGACGGCGAGATGGAGCAGCGTCGC
>SXOM01000264.1 GCA_005776735.1 Pseudomonadota bacterium | reverse complement strand
GGCGGGGGCGGCGGCGACATCCCCGACACCGGCGACGGCGGCGGCCCCCCAGGCGACACCGGCGACGGCGGGCCCGACGACGGCACGATCGGGCCGGCGCCGCCCGAAGCCCCGAGCGACCCGAACAACTTCTGCACGGTCGCCGCCTACCATGCCGATGGGAGCGTGGTCTGGGTGTCCTCCCACCTGGTCGAGTGCGCCGGCCACCTCGTCGCGCTGGCCGAGCTCGACGGCGACGGCCAGGCCGAGGTGCTGGTCGGCGACGCGGTGCTCGACTCCACCGGCCTGTTGAAGTGGAGCATGGAGGGCGAAGCCCGGTTCTCCGCGTACGCCGACGTGGGAACCGACCCGGTCGCGATCGATCTGGACGTGGACGGGGTGCCCGAGGTCCTGTCCGGGCGCGTGGTGTACCAGGCGGACGGTACCGAGCGCTGCCGCATCCCCGACGACCGCCCCGACGGCTTCCCCGCCGCGGCCGACCTCGACGGCGACGGCCTGGGCGAGTTCGTCCTCGCCGGCGACGGGCAACTGCACGTCTACGACGACGACTGTACGCCGAAGGCGGCGTGGGCCCCGCTCGGCTCGGGGAACGGCGGCCCGCCCACGATCGCCGACTTCGACGGCGACGGCAAACCGGAGATCGGCCTGGCCAACGCCGAGGTGTACGCGGTCTACGAGGTGGACGGCACGCTGTTGTGGAGCCAACCGTGCACCGACGCGTCGTCGCACGCGACGGGCTCGAGCGTCTTCGACTTCGACGGCGACGGCCAGTCGGAGGTGATCTACGCCGACGAGGTCACCCTGTGGGTCTTCGACGGCGCCACCGGTGCGGTGCGCCTGCAGGACACCTCCCACACCTCGCGGACCCTGCACGAGCTCCCGACGGTCGCCGACGTCGACGGTGACGGCGAGATGGAGATCGTGGTCCCGCAAGGCGGCGGCCACTACGGCAACGAACAAGGCGGGCTCTATGTCCTGGGCTCAGCGGGGGCGCCGTGGCTCGGCGACCGCCAGGTGTGGAACCAGCACGCGTGGACGCTCACCAACGTCGCGGACGACCTGGTCCCGCCGTGGCCGGCGGTCTCCAACTGGCCGTACTCCAACACCTTCCGCAGCGGCGATCTCGCGGCGATGGCCGGCGGGTTCCTCCCCGACGCCTGGGGCGACGTGCAGGCGTGCACCGACCGCTGCCTGGAGGGGCGCATCGGCCTGCAGGTGCGGCTCTACAACGGCGGCATGGCCACGCTGCGCGAGGGTGTCCCGGTCACCGTGTACGCGGTCGAGCCCACCGGGGACCGGGTGTTGGCCACGTTCCGGAGCCCGGCCGCGCTCGCGCCCGGCGAGGCCTCGGCGCAGTGGGAGCTCAGTGTGCCGGTCGAGGACCTGCCCGCCGGCGAGCTGCGCGTGCGCGTCGACGACGACGGCGGCGGTGGCGGCGTGATCGTCGAGTGCCACGAGGACAACAACGACCGCACGCGGGTCGACGTGGCCTGCCCCGACTGAGTCGGTGACGAGGCGCCCGAGGGCGACGCGCCGCGACCGTCCCGAGCTCGACGGAGGCCGGCGCGCGTCGCGGGGGCGCGACTCAATCGGCGGGCGCCGCCCCGAAGACCTCGACCGCGAAGTCGACGAACGCCCGGATCTTCGGGACCCGTTGGCGCCCGGCCACGCACAGCGCGTGAACGGGCGGGCCCGGCACGCCGAGGTCGGGGAACAGCTCCACGAGCTCGCCGCGACGGACCTGATCGCGGACCATGAAGTCGAAGACCTGCGCCAGCCCGAGGCCGGCCACCGCCGCGTCGACCAGCAGGTCGCCGTGGTCGAGCAGGATGGGGCGCTCGGCGAAAAACGGCGGTGCGGTGCGGTCGGCCGGGCCGAAGCGCCACCCCGCCACCTGGCCCGAGGGGAGCACGAACTGTAGGCACCGGTGCGCCGCGAGGTCGGCCGGCCCCCGCGGCTCGCCTGCGCGCGCGACGTAGTTCGGCGACGCCACCGTGACCCACGCCGGCGTGCGGAGGCGACGGCTGATGAGCGAAGAGTCGGCGAGCTCGCCCGTTCGCAGCGCCACGTCGACGTCGGCTTCCACGAGGTTGGTCGCGACGTCGCTGAACGAGAGCTGCACCTGGATGCCGGGGTAGCGCGCCAACAGCCGCGGCAACGCCGCGACGAGCGGGCGGCCGAGCACGAACGAAGCGGACACCTTGATCCTGCCTTCGGCCACCCGCGCGGTGTGCATCACGAAGTCGCGCCCCGCCTGCATCCGGTCGAGCGCTTCGCGGCAATACCGAAGGTAGACCTCGCCTTCGGGCGTGAGCGCCACGTGTCGGGACGTCCGGTTCAACAAGCGCACCCCGAGCTCGGTCTCGAGGGCGGCGACGGCTTTGCTCACCGCCGCGGGCGTGACGCCGAGGTGGCTGGCCGCGGCGCGAAAGCTTCGCTTTTCGGCGACGTGCACGAAGGGCTCGACCCGGGCGACCGTGGACATCGTGAACTTTTTCTCACCGATGGAGTGAAGCGGAGGCCCATTGTATCTCTGCGCGCCGCGACCTACCTTCCTGTCACCCCAACCAAACGGAGGTTCTCATGAAAATCGGCATCCTCGGCACCTCGATCGTCGGCAAGACCCTGGCCGGCAAGCTCTCTTCCCTCGGCCACGACGTCATGATCGGCACGCGCGATCCCGTCGCGACCCGCGCCCGCACCGCCCCGGGCAGCTTCGGCGAGCCGCCGCTGTCGGCGTTCCTCGCGGACCAGCCGGCGGTGACGCTCGGCACCTTCGCCCAGGCCGCGGCGCACGGCGAGGCGGTGTTCAACGCCACCTCCGGCCAGGCCACCCTCGAGGCGCTCGCCCTGGCCGGCGCGGCGAACCTGGACGGGAAGGTGCTCGTCGACCTCTCCAACCCGCTCGACTTCTCGCGCGGGATGCCGCCGTCCCTGACCGTCTGCAACGACGACTCCCTCGGCGAGCGCGTCCAGCGCGCCTTCCCGGGGGTCAAGGTCGTCAAGACGCTCAACACCGTCAACGCGTACCTGATGGTGGCACCGGGGCAGCTCGCGGGGGGCGACCACACCCTGTTCGTGTGCGGCGACGATGCCGGCGCCAAGGCGTGGGTGACCACGCTCCTCCGGGACGGGTTCGGCTGGCGCGACGTCCTCGACCTCGGCGGCATCGCCATGGCCCGGGGCACGGAGATGTACCTGCCGTTGTGGGTGCGCCTCTACGGCGCGCTGCAGAACCCGAACTTCAGCATCAAGGTCGTCCGCTGAGCGCCTCCCGCACCCGCGATCAGGGGGCCCGGCCCACCGCGATCACGAGGCAGAGCGCGAGGACGAGGACCGCCGGCGCGTACCCCTCGCCCAGGCGCCGGTGGGTGTAGACGGCACCGACCAGCAAGAGCGCGAGGCAGAGCGCCGCGAGGGGAGTGAGAAAGGGCGCGACGCCGCTCGCCAGTGGTGCGATCAGCCCCACCGCGCCGAGGACCTCCGCCACACCGAGGAGCTTGACGCGGGCGTCGGTCCACTCGCTCGCCCAGTGCATCTTCGTCGCGAGCTTCTCGCGTGGCACGAGCACCTTCAGGCCACCCGTCACGGTGAACACCATGGCCACGAAGATCTGCGCAGCCCAGAGCGCCTTGTCCATCACGGGGTTTCCTCCTTGGACCCGAGGATCGGCAGTTCGTGCCGCAGAACGGCAGCGATGCGCCGGGCATCCACCCCGAGCGCCTGCAGGCAGAGCCGGGTCAACTCGGTGCCGTAGTCTTCGGGCACGTCCTCGTTGCCGATGCGCAGGAGCGCCTCGCGCACGCCACCCATGAGCATGTCGCGCGTCGCAACGTGGCTGGGCGCGCGGAACACGCCGAGCCGGCTGCCCTCTTCGAGGTCGCGGAGGGGAAGCTCCATCCCCCCCACGCTCCACACCCGTCCGACGAACAGGGACCACACGCGGTCGGCCTGCGCCCTCGCGAAGAAGAGCCGGAGCCCTACGCCGAAGCGCAGGGCCGGCCCCTCGATGCCCGCGAGCGCGTCCTCGATGCCGGAGAGCAGCTCCCGCGTCGTCCACTCCGAAGTGGCCACGAGCAGCGCGTCCACGCTGTCGAAGTGGTTGTAGAACGTTCCGCGGGCGATCCCGGCGGCCGCGACGAAGTCGTCGATCTTCGGGGCGTCGGGCCCCATCTTCGCGAACACGCCCATCGCCGCCTCCAGGATGCGCGCCTCGGTGCGGGCGCTGCGCTCCCGCCCCACCCGGGTCCGGTGGTTCGTCTCGTCTTGGTGGTTCGTCGACATCGTCCGACAAGATAGCGTCCTGAACTAAAATGTCAACTTGACGAATGTGATCACTATGACATACTGGTCATCATGAACTCCCGCGCCCACCCGACCCCGTGGAGCCCCTCGTGCACGCCTTGACCACCCTCCAGCCCGCTCGACACCCGCATCCCACCGCGCGCGCCGTGGAGCTGACCCACGTCGTGTTCGAGCGACCCGACCTCGATCGCGCCGAGGCCTTCCTCGCGGACTTCGGGCTCTCGAGGGTGGCGCGGACGGCGGAGGTGCTCCACCTGCGAGGGACCGCCCCGTCACCGTTCTGCTACCGCGTGCACCGGGCACCCCGCGCCCGCTTCGTCGGCGTCGGCTTCGCCGTGCGCACGCGGGACGAGCTGGAGCGCCTGTCCCGCGTTCCGGGCGCCAGCCCGATCGCCGCAGGCGAGCCCCTCGGGGGCGGGGAGCGGGTCGTGTTGAACGACCCCTCCGGGTTCACCGTCGAGGTGGTCCACGGACGCGAGGACGCCGCCGCCCTGCCCACGCGGGAGCCGCTCGCGCTCAACGTCGGCCCGATCCGGCACCGCGTCAACGGCGGCCAGCGTCCGCCCGTGGCGCCCCCCGAGGTGATCGGGCTGGGTCACGTCGCGATCGCGGTGGCGGACTACCAGGCGACGGCGGCCTTCTACACCCAGCACCTGGGGTTCATCCCGAGCGACGTCCAAGTCCTGCCGGACGGCTCGCCCGCGGTGGCCTTCATGCGGATGGACCTCGGCGAGCGTCCGGCCGATCATCACACGCTCGCGCTCGTGCAGGGCTTCATGCCGGAGCTCAACCACACCGCGTTCGAGGTGGTGGACGCCGACGCCGTCGGCATGGGTCAGCGTGTGTTGCGGGACCGCGGCTACACGCACGCGTGGGGCATCGGCCGGCACATCCAGGGC
>SXOM01000263.1 GCA_005776735.1 Pseudomonadota bacterium | reverse complement strand
CGCGGGGCGAGACACACCACCGGCAGGTCGTGCTCCGGCGGGCGGACGATCGGGACCAGGCCGTGCCGCAAGAAGCCGCCGGGCAGCACCTGGCGCCACACCATGAGCGGCGCCGACCACACCCGGCGCCCCTCGGAGAAGTCGCGGGGCACGGGCTCCGGATCGTCCCCCGGGTGCTCCCCTCGGGCCCACGCCCGGAGCCACTTGCGCCCGGGGGCGGGCTCGGGACGCTCGCGCTCGGCCCACACCACCCGCGCGATGGCCTGGAACTGGCGCGGGTCACGCCGGAGCACGGGATCGTCGGAGTAGAACACCTGGCCCACACCGGAGCCATCGCCCGGGTCCCACACCTCGGCGTGCGCCACCCACACCCACCCCCAATCGAGGGTGCCGCGCGTCCACAGGTCGGCGGCGTGGCGGCCCGAGAACGACGGGTGGTCCACCAACGGAGCCGGAGGGGTCGGGAACCAGTCCGTGCGGACCTTCCGCACCGGCCCGCGCGCCGCCCAGCGCGTGCGCATCCACCGCAGCTCGTCGGCGAGGCTCACGCCGGCTCCGGGTCGGGCATCGGGAACGCCGCGCAACGGAGGTGTTCGAACCCGAGGAGCTTCAGGTCGATCCACGGGTCGGCGAGGACCTGCTCGACCGCCGCGCCCAGCGCGCTCCCCGCCGGCGACGCCAGCGCCAGCTCGTGCGCCCACGCGCCGCGACTGCGCATCAACTCCGCCAGGCGGGCGGGCGCTTCGCGTAGGGACTGTTGGAATGCGTAGACCGCGACCGCATCGGGTTCGGTGGCGGCCCGACCCGCGCTGAGGTTCGCGTACACCAGGCCCGCGGCGAGCCCGAACATTCCGGCCAGCACAAACCACGGCGAAGAGGCGGCCAGGGCAAGCGCCACCGACGCTCCGGCGTGCGCCACCACGAACGGGCCGAACGCGGCCGGCAGCGGCGTCGGGTGGTACACCCCGTCGGCGTCGGCGTGTCGGCGGTGGTGCTCCGCATACCGCCACGAGAGGTTGTTAGCCGTGATGAGTCCCCACCACAACGGCCGCAGGTCGGGCACCACCCAGACGAGCGCGAGGAGGGCCACGCCCACCACGGCGAACGCGCCCGACGGCGGCAAGAACGCCCGGCTACGCGGCAAGGCCTCCGACGCGGCCTTCGCCGCGTCGAGCTCGTCCGCCAACGCCACCACCGCGTCCCGCACGGTCCCGGAGACCGGCCTCGCCCGGTCGGCCATCCACGCATAGCGCCCGGAGATCCGTCCGAGCTGGCGTGCGAAGACCGTGCCGACCGCCGGGTGCCGCCGGTCGATGCGCTCGAGCTCCTCCACCAGCGCCGGGCGCGCGTCCCCGAGGTCGCGGATCACCGAGAGGATGCCCGCGTCCGACAGGATGCCGTCCGCCCCCAGGATGCGCCGGACCGCCGCCACGATCGGCGGCGGGACCGCGGGGTCGGCCTCGGCCTCCCGCACCGCCAGCACGATCACCGCGAGCTGGTCGAGTGCTTCACGGAGGTCGTCCGGCATCTGCACGTCGACCTCGTGGAAGCGCCGCCGCTCGACCGCCACCTGCTCCGGCTTCAGCCGCCACGCCGCCCGCTTGAACAGCTCGTACAGGCGCCCCGGCGCGACGTCCGGCAACGTGGCCAACAGGCCGGGGCCCGCCTCGGTCCACGCCTTCCACGCATCCACCACCCGGCCCTGGGCCAGGAGGGCGTCCATCCGCGCGATGTCGAACGGGGGGCCGGGCGCGAGGCGGCGCACCTCGGCGCCCAGCACGTGCCCGTCTTCGTCGAGCAGCGTCGGGTCCAGGGCAAACGCCATCCGGCACAAGCCGAACGCCTGGGGCACGAGCTCGGGGCGGCCGAGCGCCGCGAGCAGCCGGGCGCGGGTCTGGCGCGGGTCGAGCGCCGCTTCGGCCGCGAGCTCCACGACCGGCGCGGCGGTGTCGCCGGCGGCGGCGTGGGCCAACTCCTGGCGGAGCTGCTCGATCGTGGGCGGCTCTTCGCCACCTTGGAGCCATCGGGCCCACTCCTCGGGCGCCCGTACGGGCACCGCCGGCACCGCGGCCTCGACCGGCGCCTCGGGCCCCGCTTCGATGCGGGCGCGAACGGCCTCATAGCGGCTGTGGACGTGGTGGAACCCCGCCGGGTCGGTCTCGGGGCCGTGGGTCTTGACCAGCCGGGCGTAGGCGCGCTTGAGCGCGCGCAGGTCGCCCAGGGCCGCCTCCCCGAAGAGCTTCCGCGGATCGTCCGGCAACATCGGGCCGCTCACGACGGGGCCGCCGCCAGGACTTGCCCCACCACCAGCAGGTCGGCCTTCACGCGCCGGCAGAGCAGCGGCAGGAGCCCCTCGGCCCCCGCCAGCTCCTGAAGCACCGCCGGCGTGAGCTCCTTGCGGGCGCGCTCCACCGCGCCGGCGAACCCGGGGTGGCCCGCCGGCGGGCGCATCGGGTCGAGCAGGAACCGGAACAGGCCGAACGCGATGCCGCTGAGCCGCGGGCGCGCCGCCGCCAGCTCGACGCACGCGGACGCGACCGCCAGCGCATCGGCCTGGGTCGGGGTGGGCCGCACCCACGCCGCCCGGAGGCCGGCGACCACGGCCGCGGCGGTCTCGGCGTCGCGGTCGAGCACGTTGACCACCAGCTCGCCGAGGCCGATGCCCGCATCGAGCGCGCCGACCTCGAGCGTGTCGCGCAGGTGGTGGACCACCCGTGCCACCTCGTCCTCCGGCTCGCCGCGCCGCCGCTCCAGCGCCCGCGCGAACTGGACCGCCGAGATGCACGGCGGGTTGGCCCGCAAGAGCGAACGCACCAGCCGCTCGGACGCGGGCGCTACAGGGCCCACGGCACCGCCTCGCCTGCGAGGAGCGCCCGCACCGCCGTCGCGACACCCTCCGCGATGTGCGCGCCGAGGTCGGGGTGCCATCCCGCGGCGTGCGGGGTGACGATGGCGCGCGGGTGGACCCACCGCTGCAGCTCGGCCGGCTCGTCCGGGAACACGTCGACGCCGAGCCCGCCCAGGTGCCCCGACCGGAGCGCGGCGAACGCCGCTTCGACGTCGAGCAGCTTGCCCCGCGCGGTGTTCACCACGACCGCGCCGCGCCGCAGCCGGGCGATGCACGCGGCGTCCACGAGGTTGACGTTGTGCCGCGTGAGGCTCGCGTGGAGGGTGACCACGTCGACGTCGCCGGGGATCGCCTGCCCCGCGCGGACCTCGACCACGTCGGCACCGAGCGCCCGCAGCACCTCGACCATCCGAGACCCGATGACCCCGACGCCCACGACCGCGACCCGGCCGAGCAGCCGCGCGTCGTAGGTGTCCAGGTTGCGACGATCCCAGACCCCCGCCGCGGCCGCCTGCGCGAACGGCCCGAAGCGCCGGGTCAACCCGAGGATCATCCCCAGCGACGTGTGCACGACCGCGTCGCGCCGCACCAGCGGCAGGCGCGCGCAGCGGACGCCGGCGGCACGCAGGGCGGGCACGTCCAGGTTGTCGAAGCCGGAGGTCGTCGTGATGACCAGCCGGGCGCGCGGGACGTCGCCCGGGACCACGCGCCGCGTGCTCGGAACGACGACGATGTCGGCCGCTTCTGGCGCTTCGACGAGGTGAACCTCGGGCGGGAGGCCCGACAGCGGCGCGACTTCGTAGTCGGCCCGCCCCCAACGGCACAGCGTGAACACGCGCCCCGATAACCGCAGCGCCGGCGGCACGGGGAGCTCGCGACGGAGGCGGCGCCCGGCCGCGCTGCACCGACGCCCCCGACGCCGGACCGGCCGCCGGACCCTGCCCGACGCAGCGGCCGGTCGCGGG
>SXOM01000262.1 GCA_005776735.1 Pseudomonadota bacterium | reverse complement strand
GCCGCCGCGCTCGAAGCGGCGCGGGGTCCGGGCGCCGTCGCCCCGCCGCCGCCGCCCGAGCCCCCCCGGCCCGCGTGCGCCGGCTTGTGGGACACGCCGATGGTGCAGGTCAACGGCGACCTGACCACGTGCTGCCTCGACGAGGGCCTGGAGAACAAGCTCGGCAACGTGCGCGACACGCCGCTCGCCGAGCTGTGGAGCGGCGCCACGCTGCACCGGTGGCGCGTGGCGCAGGCCGAGGGCCGCTTCGCCGACTCGGGCCCGCTGTGCACCCGATGCAACTGGCGCAGCGCCGGCGCCATGGACGCCGCGCGCTTGGAAAAGTACCTTTCCGCGACCGGAGAAGAGGTTGCGCGGGCCGCCGCCCGCGCACGACACCGATGACCGACGCCATCCGCACCGAGAACCTGGGAAAAACCTACCTGTCGGGGTTCCTGCGTCGTCCGTTCGTGGGCCTGGAGAAGCTCACGATGCGGGTACCGGAGGGCGCGAGCTTCGGCTGTGTCGGCCCCCACGGCGCCGGCAAGACCACGACCATCAAGATGTTGATGGGGCTGCAGGCGGCGACGTCGGGCCAGGCGTGGTTGTTCGGCGTGCCGATCACCGATCCGCAGAGCCGCCGGAGCGTGGGCTTCATGCCCGAGCGGCCCTACTTCTACGAGCACCTGACCGCGTGGGAGTTCATGGACTTCTACGCTCGGTTGTCCGAGGTTCCCGCCGGCGAGCGCACCGCCCGGATCACCCGCCTCCTGGAGCGGGTGGGCCTCGAGCGGTTCCGCAACGTGCCGCTCCGCAAGTACAGCAAGGGCATGCTCCAGCGGGCGGGCATCGCGCAGGCGTTGGTCGCCGACCCGCGCCTGGTCGTGCTCGACGAGCCGATGTCCGGTCTCGACCCGATCGGGCGCGCCCTGGTCCGGGACATCATCGTCGACGAGCGCAAGGCCGGGCGCACCGTCTTCTTCTCCAGCCACATCCTCAGCGACGTGCAGAGCATCTGCGACCGCGTCGCCATCGTGGTCGCGGGCAACCTCCGCGGCGAAGGTACGCTCGCCGAGCTGCTGGGCGACGCGGTCCAGACCGCGGAGATCGTCTACCGCGGCGCGGTGGAGCTCCCCGGGGCCGAGGTCCTCTCGCGCGACGAAGGCGGCGCCCGGGTGCGCGTGCCGGTGGACGACGTCGACGTGGCGCTGCGCGCCCTGCACGCCGCGGGCGCCGCCGTGGTCGAGGTGCAACGCAACGTCCGCACCCTGGAGGACGTCCTGCTCGACGAGGTCGAGCGCGCCCGGCCGGTCAACGAGAAGCGGCTCGGGGTGCTCGCATGAGCCGGATCTGGGTCATCGCCACCAACACCTTCCGCGAGGCGGTCCGCGACCGGGTGCTCAACAGCATCCTCTTCTTCGCGGCGATCGTCCTCGGGGTGTCGTTGGCGTTGCGCGAGATCTCGATCGGCGACACCGAGAAGGTGGTCCGCGGCGTGGCGCTCGGCGGGGTGAGCCTGCTCGGCGCGCTCATCGCGGTCTTCCTCGGCGTCGGCCTGGTCTACAAGGAGATCGAGCGCAAGACGATCTACACGCTCGCCAGCAAGCCCATCCCGCGCTGGCAGCTCCTGCTCGGCAAGTACCTCGGCCTGTGGATCACCCTCGGGGCCGAAGTGGCGCTGTTGACGCTCTTCTACGTCGTGATCGTCGGCTCCCAGCAAGGCCTCCCCGGGCTGCCCATCTTCGTGTCGATGGCCATGTTGATGGTGGAGCTGTCGTTGGTCACCGCGTGGGCCACGCTCTTCTCCACGTTCGCCGCGCCGACCACCGCCACCGCCTACACGTTGTGTGTGTACCTGATCGGCCACTTCGCCGACGACCTCAAGCTCTTCGGCGAAGCGGCCGAGCCCGGGGCGTTCCGCACGATGACCGAGGTGCTGTATCGGGTGGTGCCCAACCTCGAGACGTTCAACCTCCGCACCGAGGCGGTGCACGGTGTCGCGGTGCCGGCGTCGGAGCTGGCGTGGTCGGCGGCGTACGGGCTCGGGTACACCGCGGTGGTGCTCGCCATCGCGATGATGGTGTTCGAGCGGCGGGACTTCAAGTGAACGTCGCGCCGGTCCGGATGGCCGACACCGCGGCCCGCCACGCCCGGGTTGCGCCGGCTGTCGAGGCCGCGGTGCTGGGCGTCCTGCGGTCCGGTCGCTACGTCGGCGGTCCGGTCGTCGACGAAGCGCGTCGTCGCCTGGCGGAGTCGTTCGGCTGGCGCCACGGCGTCACCACCAACAGCGGCACCGACGCGCTCGTCTACGCGCTGCTCGCGACCGGCGTGGGCCCCGGGGACGAGGTGATCGTCCCGGCGGTCACCTTCTTCGCGACGGCCGGTGCGGTCGCGCGGGTGGGCGCGGTGCCGGTGGTGGCCGACGTGCGGGACGACCTGCCGCTCCTCGACGCCGCCACGCTCCCGCTCACCTCCCGCACCCGGGCGGTCATCGTGGTGCACCTGTACGGCGAGCCCTGCCCCGTCGTGGCGCCGGTGCCGGTGATCGACGACCTCGCGCAATGCGCGGGGGCCACGCCCGCACCGAAGCACGGCCACCTCGGCGCGGTCAGCTTCTACCCGACCAAGACGCTCGGCGCGGCCGGCGACGCGGGCCTGGTGCTCACCGACGACGAAGCCACGGCGGCCGCGCTCCTGCAGCTCACCCACCACGGGATGACCCACCTCTACGAACACGTCCGCGTGCGCGGCGCCGTGGGGGCCAACAGCCGCATGGACGCGATCCAGGCCGCGGTGCTCATGGCGCACCTCGACGACCTCCCCACGCGCGTCGCGACCCGCCGGGACAACGCCGCGCACTACGACGCCACCCTGCCCGCCTGGGTGCGCCGCCTGCCCCGGCACCCGAGCCACCCGGTGCACCACTATGTCGTGCGGGTGCCCCACCGCGACGCGGTGCGCGCGCGGCTGTCGGCCGCCGGGGTCGAGACCGCGGTGTACTACCCGGTGCCGCTCTCCCGCCAACCCGCGCTCGCGGGCGGCCCCCACGCGCCGACCCCGCGCGCCGAGGCGTTCTGCGCCGAGACCCTCGCGCTTCCGGTGCACGAGGGAGTGGGCCCGGCCGAGGTCGAGCGGGTGGTCGCCGCGTTGGGGAGCACCGCACCATGACCGCCGAGTCCGCCTATTTGGTCTTCCAGGGGTTCGCGGGCTTGTTCGGCCTGTTGTTCGGCTCGTTCATGAACGTGTGCATCGCGCGGATGCCCGAGGACCGATCGGTGGTGTACCCCGGCTCCGCCTGCCCGAGCTGCGGCACGCCGATCAAGCCGTACGACAACGTGCCCGTGCTCGCCTGGATGTGGCTCCGCGGCAGGTGTCGTGCTTGCAAGGCGCCGATCTCGCCGCTCTACCCGCTGGTCGAGGCCGCGTTCGGGGTGCTCACGGTGCTGCTCTTCCGGCACATCGTCCCCGACGTCGGCGCGTTCGACGTGCCCCACCTCGTCGCGACCGCGTGGTACGGGTGGTTGCTCTTCGCGATCATGGCGATGACGTTCACCGACCTGCGCCACAAGATCATCCCCGACGAGTTCAGCATCTACAGCGTGCCCGTCGGTGTGGGCGGCGCCGCGCTGCTCGGGTGGCTCGGGTACGAGGGCGCGCCCACGTGGCAGCAGTCGGTGGTCGGGGCGACGGTGGGCGGCGGGATCATCGCGGCGGCGATCGGCGGCTACTGGCTGGTCCGCCGCGAGGAGGGCATGGGCTGGGGCGACGCCAAGCTCCTCGCCGCGTTCGGGGCGTGGTTCGGGGCCTTTCCCGGTGTCTTCGGCATCCTGATGATCGGGAGCACGCTCGGGAGCGTCTTCGGCGTGTCGCAGATGCTCGGGCGCGGCACCTCCGGGCGCCTCGCGGTGCCGTTCGGCCCGTTCCTCGGGTTCGGTGCGGTGGTGTGGTGCTTCTGGGGCGAGCGCGTGGCGTTGCGGTGGAGCCAGCTCTTCGTGTTCTGACCCAGGGTTGGGCGGGGCGCCGCGACCGGCCGCTCCGGGATCCGGGGCGGGCGCGCCCCGCTACCCGCGGCTGACGCGCCCGCGTGGGGCGCGACGCGGCCCGGGGCTGGGCGGCGCGAGCTGCGGCGACGGCAGGATGCGCTCGGTCCACCGCGCGGCGTGCGCGAACGAGAACGTGGCCTCGACCGCCGCGCGCGCCCACACCTGCACGGTGTTCACGACCCCGACGTGCGAGGCCTGCACCGCGCGCACGGTCACCGTGGGGTGCGCCGGGTCGTAGGCGGTCCACGGGACGAAGACCCGGCCCTCGGCGCCGCGGCACACGACGCGCACCCCGGCCGCGTTCTCGGCCTCGACCTCGATGTGCTCGCCGGGGCGCGGTGTCCAGCGCAGCCAGGCGCCGCCGTCGTCGCGGAGCGCGAGCTCCCCGAGGTCCGGCGCGTCGGGGAAGCGCAGCGCGCTCTCGAACACCACGTGCACCCCGTCGTCGCGGAGCACCGCGACGTCGCCCACCTGCCACCGGGCGTCCTCCGCGAGGAGCGGGCCGGCGGCAGCCAGGCGCCCGTCCTGCGGCTGGAGCCGCACCGGCGCGGGGGCGCCCACGTCGACCGCGGCGAGCCCCACCGCGGTGCGCGCGCCGACGGCGTGGC
>SXOM01000261.1 GCA_005776735.1 Pseudomonadota bacterium | reverse complement strand
TCGGTGCGGGCGCCGGTGCGGGCGCCGGGGCAGGCGCGGGCGCCGGGGCAGGCGCGGCCGTGCCGTCGCCGGCACGCGACACCAACGACAGCTTGTCGATGTCGAGCACACCGGTGGACAGCACGAACCGGAAGCAGACCTCGCCCTGGGTGGCGCCCGCCGGGACGCTGACCCGGCCTTCGACATCCACCCAGCCCGCGGTGGGTTCGCGCAGGTTCTTCACCAGGACGTAGGGCGCACCGCCCGGCGAGACCAGCGCCCCGGTGGAGTCGCGCGCCCGCAGCTCGAAGTTCATGCCCATCCACGACCCGCCCCCCGGCGTGATCTCGCTCAGGCGCACACGCGCACGGGCGAACGCCTGCGGACCGAGCGGGAGCGGCTGGGTGCACACCAGCGCGTCGCCCGCTTGCTTGACGCTGAGCCGGATGCCGGTCGCGCCGTCCCCGAGGTCGCCCAGCGTGGCGCTCGCGGTGCTCCCCGGCGGTACGATGAACGCCATGCCCTCCGGTGCGCCGCCGAGGCCCCCCGCGCGGTCGAGGTCGAGCTCCTTGAGCGTGCCGGCGAACTCGGCGGCCCACGCCAACGACAAGAGCGCCAGCACGCTAGTGCCCGTGCCCGTCGTCGTCGTTTTCGATCTCGTCGCACGGCTTGTCGGGCTCGACGTACCCGAGCTGCTTGAGCATCTCGCACTGCTCGGCCGACATGCCCTCGGACTTGCCCTTCCCGAGCTTCTGGCCGATGGCCTGGCCGGCGCCGAACCGCGTGTCGAGCTGCGGGCGCAGCCGCGCGACGTCGGTGGCGCGGGCGTCGTGGAGGTTCGACTTCTCCAGCGGGTCGG
The DNA here is from genome assembly GCA_005776735.1 of Pseudomonadota bacterium. Lineage (GTDB taxonomy): Bacteria > Myxococcota_A > UBA796 > UBA796 > SXON01 > SXON01. Next base: position 9,475 of record SXOM01000261.1, on the reverse strand, counting down.
TCTTCAGGTCGTAGAGCTTGGGCGCGCCGTCGCCGAGGATGAGCTTCAGGCCCGTGGACGGCTCGATGACCATGCGGTGGCCGGCGTACTCGCTGTAGACCGCGTTGGTGTGGCCCCCCCCGCCCGCCATCGCCGCGACCATGCTCTTTCCTTGCCAGTACTTGCCCTTCGGCACGCCGGTGAGCTCCGCGAGCGTGGGCGCGATGTCGATGACCTGGGCGTAGTGTTTCATGCGACCGGCCTTGATGCCGGGGCCGCGCACGAGGACCGGGACGTGGATGTTCTCCTGGTACAGGTTGCCGTGGAACACGTTCTTGTGCTCGTTGAACGCCTCTCCGTGGTCGGCGGTGAACACCACCAGCGTGTTGGAGGCCGCGCCGGCCTTCTGCAGCTCGCCCCACAAGCGGCCGAACTCGGTGTCGAAGTATTCGACCTCCGCATCGTAGAGCGCCAGCTCGTGGTCCCAGTCGGCCTGGGTGAGCGTCCCCGCCTTGAACGCTTCGTCGAGCTGGACGTGCGCACCGTCCATCTTTCCGGAATAGCTCCCCTTGTACTTGCTGTACCACGGCTCCGGCGCCTTGTAGGGCGAGTGGGGGTCCATGTAGTGCAGGTAGGTGTAGAACGGCTTGCCCGACTTCAGTTGGGTCGTGAGCCACGGGATCGCGACGTCGTTGAGCTCCTTGGCGGAGTAGCCCCACGCCTGGTCCTTTCCACCCACGATCTCGAACGTGTCGAACCCCTGCGAGAAGCCGTGGCTCGTGCTGATGACCGTGCTCTTGATGAACGCGGAGGTGGTGTAGCCGCCCGCCTTGAACGACTCGGCGAGGGTGTCGTGGGAATCGGCGATGGTGTCGGTCTCGAGCTTCTGGCCCTGCTTGAAGTTGAGCGTGCGGTGGGCCTGCGGGTCGACCCCGGTGAACAGGCTCGCGACGCTCGGCACCGTCCACGCGTCCTGGCTGACGGCCTGTTCCCACACCTGGGCGCCGGCAGCAAAGCTGTCCAGGTTTGGCGTGGTCTTTCTGGCGGTGTAGCCGTAGGTGCCGATCTTGTCGGCCCGCAACGTGTCGACCAGGATCACGATCACGTTGAGCTTCGGCGCGGCGACCGCCTCGGGCGCGGCGGCGGTGCACGCGGCGTACACGAGGGCCGCGGTGGCGGCGAAGGGCAGGACCAGGGACCGGCGAGTGGACATGGGGCTCCGTGCCCCCCCGCCCTACCCGACGCCCCGGGGGGTCGCAACGAAACCCATGTGCAGAGGTTGCTCATCCCATGGGGCGGCGCGCCGCGACCGGCCCGGACGGGATCCGGGGCAGGCGCGCGCCGCGCGGCCGCCGGCGCGGTTAGCGGTCGCGCGCCATGACCCCCTGGGGCGCCGTCTACGTGCTGGTCGTGCTGGTGCTGGCCCTCCCCGGGCTGCACCGCGTGCTGCTCATCGCCCGCGCCGTGCGGCCGCGGCCGGTGCGGCCGGTCCCCGAGGGGCTCCCCGACGAGCGCCCGTGGGTCACCGTGCAGCTCCCGGTCTACAACGAGCGCGAGGTCGTGGCCGACCTGGTCGACGCGGTGTCCGCGCTCCGATGGCCGGCCCAGCGCCTGGAGCTCCAGCTCCTCGACGACTCCGACGACGACACGTTCGGCGCGGCGACGCCGGCCCTCGATCGGGCACGCGCCCGGGGCATCGCGGTCCGCGTGCTGCGCCGCGCCGAGCGCACGGGCTTCAAGGCCGGCGCGCTGGCCGCGGGCGTGGCTGCGGCGCGCGGCGAGCTCTTCGCGATCTTCGACGCCGACTTCCGCCCCGCGCCGGACTTCCTGGAGCGCCTGGTCCCGGAGTTCGCCGACCCCACGGTCGCGATGGTGCAGGCCCGCTGGGGGCACGCCAACGCCGATCACAACGCGCTCACCGCCGCCCAGGCGGCGATGCTCGACGCGCACTTCTCGGTCGAGCACCACGCCCGCTTCCGGTCCGGCTTGTGGATCCACTTCAACGGTACGGCGGGCGTGTGGCGCCGCGCCGCCATCGAGGCGGCGGGCGGCTGGGAGGGCGACACCCTCACCGAAGACCTCGACCTGAGCTACCGCGCGCAGCTCGCGGGGTGGCGGCTGGTCTACCGGGACGACGTGGTGGTGCCCGCCGAGCTGCCGCCCACGATGCCCGCCCTGCTCGCACAACAACGCCGCTGGGCGAAGGGCTCGATCGAGACGCTCCGCAAGCTCGGCGGGCGCATCGTGCGCGCCGACGTCTCCGCGGGGGTGAAGCTCGAAGCGCTGCAACACCTCACCGCGAACCTCGCCTGGCCGCTGTCGGTGGTGCTCGCGGTGCTCCTGCCCGTGGTCGTCGTGCGCGGCGGGCTCGGCGCCGCCGACGTGCTGCTCGGCCTGCCGCTGTTGCTCGTGGCGACGGGCTCGCACGCCGCCTACTTCTTCTTGCCCGGGCGGGCGCGCATCGGGGCCGTCGCCCGCGCGCTGGTGCTCGGCCCCGGGCTCGGCGTCTCGCAGGGCCGCGCCGTCCTGGAAGCGCTGGCCGGGCGGCGCAGCCCCTTCGTTCGCACCGCCAAGGGCGCGGCGGCGGCAACGGCCCCGGTGGCGGGCTGGGCCCTGGGCGAGCTCGCGCTCGCCGCGTGGCTCGTCGGCGGCGTGGGCGCGGCGGTCCACTCCGGCCAATGGGAGGCCGCGCTCTTCCTGGCACTCTTCGCCGGCGGCTACGGCTGGGTGGGCGTCGCCGCGAGCCGCGGCAGGCGCCCGAACGGATCGGCCACCCACAACGCGCCCGACGGAGCGAAGGCTTCGGCCGGCTCGGCGTGCGCTTCGATGCCGCAGGCCGCCAGCGCCTCCGGCGCGCGGCAGCCGGTCACGACCAGCCGGTAGCGCGACAACGCGAGGGCCAACATCACCAGCCGCTGGGTCCCGGCGCCGACGGGCGCCGGCCCGCGCAGCACCGCCGCCCACGGGTACGGCACCGCCGTCGCCAGCGCCGCGAACGCGCGCTCGCCGGAGCCCTCGCCCATCCCCTCCGGGCACGCCGCGTCGAGGTACAACGTCGCCCCCTCGACCAGCGGCGGCCGGGCGCTCAGCGCAAGGTAGGTGGCCGCGCGGCTGGCCTGGTAGAAGTTCACCGCCTTGCGCGGCGGAACGCGGAGCACGGCCGCCGGGACGGCCCGCGGGACGTCCTCCCAGCAGTCCAGCGAGCCCGCCGCCTCGCGGAGCACGGCCCGCGGTTCGCCCGCGAACCAGCGCCCGCCCGCAACGTCCAGCGCCCACGCGCAGCCCGCCGCCTCGCCCAGCGCGTCGACCACCGCGCGGAACGGGTTGGCGTCGAGGTTCCCGAGCGCCACGCCGGGTGCGGTCACGCGGTCGCGGTGGTGCAGCGCGTCGAGCGTCTCGCGGGCGCCGAGGCCGACGCTGACCGCCTTGTGGCCTCCGGAGAACCCCGCGTACTGGTGCAGCTCCACGACCCCGACACCGAGCACGACGTCGGCGCGCGCCAGCGCCCGCGACACCCCCCCCGGCACGCCGTCGACCACGCGGGTGCGCACACAGTCGTCCGGATCGTGCTGCACGACCGGGAACGGGGAGGCGAAAAGCTCCGCGGGCTGCATCGGCCGGTGCAGGCCCAGGCCCACGTGCACGACGGCGTCGCCGACCCACGGCCGCAGCGCCGCCAGGGCCGCCGGCACGTCGACGGGGCGCGTGCCGTCGGGCACGGCGATGGCGACGCGGGCGCCTGCCGGCGGAGGGCAGGCCGCGACGGCCGCTTCGGGGGTGGCGTGTCCGCGCATGCGGCGCCCTATCTCCGTCCCCGCCGGCGGTCAGGGCCCCGGCCGCACGAAGCGCCGCCACGCCGCGGCCGCCCACGCCGCGTAGAACGGCGCCCAGACGAGGCCGCGCGTCCACGGCGACTCCCGCCACGCCCCCGTCGGGTCGAGCGTGGTCAAGACATGGTACGCGCCGGGCACCGTCACCGCGAGCACCACCCACTCCCACCGCGCCAGCCACAACGCCGGGGCGAGCGGCCACAGGACGTACCAGGGGTGCACGGTGGGCGAGAGCACCACGAACGCCCCGAACGCCCCCAACGCCACGCCCGCCGGGTGCGAGCACCGCACGAGCACCCACCCCACCACGCCGACTCCCGCGAGCGTGAGCAGCCCGCGGGCCACGCCGTCCGCTCCGACGAGCATCGTGACCAGCGGGTACACGCTCCCGTTGAACGACCAGTGGGTGCCGTAGTTCCGGGCCGCGCGGGTGAGACCCGGCCCCCAGAGCGGCAACACGGCGAGCACCGTCGCCACCCCTGCGAGCGCCCAGACCCGCGGCCCGCGGCGGACGAGCAGCACCCCCGGCAGGAGCTTGAGCATCGCTCCCGCCCAGGCCGCCACGGCGCTGCCGCCGAGCGCGACGACCACCAGGAGCGCCCCCAGGCCCTCCAGGTGCCCGTTGGCCGCGGACTCGAGGGCGGGCAGCGGCAAGAGCGCCCACAACCACCCCGCGCGCGCCGTCCGCCGCGCCAGGAGCGCGGCCGTGCCGGCGTCGGCCAGCGCCATCAGCCCCTTGAACCCGGCGACCCCCCAGGGCGAGATCAGGACGAAGAGGAGCTGCGCCAGCGGCGGGTAGATCGTCGAGATCGAGGGGTGGTTCACGCGCGCCCAGACGTCGTCGCGCAGGGGCGCGAGGCGCGGGTCGTCGGGCGCGAGGGCGAAGGGAGAGTACCCCTCGGCCCACACCCGCCCCTCCCACACGTAGCGGTAGACGTCGTCCGACAAGGTCGGCGGCAAGCACAACAGCGGCAGACGCACCGCCAGCGCCGCGGCGAAGACCACGGCGGCGGCGCCCCGACCCGCGGACACGTCGAGGCCCCGGGAGGGGCCGGGGGCGGGCCCCGACGCCCCGCCTCGCTGCACAAAAAGCAACGTCGCCGCCACCACCGCGCCCCACCCCACCACCACCGGCGCCACCCAGGCCGCGTGCTCGCGCGGGTCGCCGAGCCAGGCGAGCCCGAGGCCCCCCAGCAGCGACACCCCGAACGCCGACCCCACTGTGCGCACGCGCGGGCCATAGCATCGGGTTAGCCCGCGCGAAATGCACCGCCGTCCGCTCCTGCTCCTGTGCCTGTTGCCCGCCCTCGTCGCGTCGAAGTGTGGCAAGAAGGTCGAAGACGACAAGGGCCCGCCCGACTCGGGCCTCAACGACCCCGACGTCGAGCTCCAGGTCGCGTCGATCGACCCGAACTTCGGCACCGCGGGCACCGGCTTCGCCGCCGAGGTCTTCGGCAACGGCTTCGAGAAGGGCACCACCGTCCGCATCGGCGGGCAGGACGCCGGTGCGCGCTTTCGCGACGAGAGCACGCTCGCGGTCACGGTGCCGGCGATGTCGGCGGGCAGCTACGACGTGAGCGTGGTCAACGCCGACGGCACCAAGGCCACGCTGCGCAAGGGGCTCACCCTGGTGGCGGACGACGGCCCGTTCCAGCGGTGCCGTGCGCTCACCGTGCACTTCGGGTTCGACTCGAGCGTGCTCGACGCCCCCAGCCGCGCCGCGATCGACGAGGCGGCCACCTGCCTGCGGGCCAGCACCGACTTCGTCCGGGTCGAAGGTCATTGCGACGACCGCGGCACCACCGAGTACAACCTCGCGCTCGGGCAACGCCGCGCCGACGCGGTGGCCCGCTACCTCGTCGGCCTCGGCGTGGCGCCCAGCCGGGTGCAGGCCGTCAGCTACGGCGAAGAGCGCCCGGTCGCGACCGGCGGGGGCGACGACGCCTGGAGCCAGAACCGCCGCGGCGAGATCGTCCCCGGGGGTGGCCGATGAGCGCGCTGTGGTGGCTGCTGGCGGCGGGCTGCGTGCTCGACCGCACCGGACAATCCGCGACCAGCACCTACGAGAAGGAGCTGGCCACCCAACAGTCGCGCGTCCGCGACCTCGAGTCGTTGGGCGAAGACGTGGGCCGGCGCGTCGCACAACTCGAGGAGGTCACCCGCGCCCGCGGGCAGGAAGACATCCTCAAGATGGAGACGGTCGAGGACCTGCGGGGCGAGGTCGCCAAGATGCGCGGCGAGTTCGAGACGCTCGACCACGACTACCGCACGTTCGAGACCGCGTCGCTCGGCGCCCAGACCGACGTCGACGGGCGGCTCCTGTACCTCGAGGCGCGCGTCGCCGCGGTCGAGAAGTCGCTCGGCCTCAAGCCGCCCCCGCGCCCGGGAACCGAGGGACTGGTCGTCGCCCCCCCCACCGACGGCGGCGGCACCCCGCCCCCCGACACCGGCGGCGAAGGCGCCCCGGTCGATCCGGCGGCGCCGGAGCTCACCCCCGAAGAGGTGTTCGGGCTGCTCACCCAGCACCTCGAGGCCGGCAACAGCGAGGCCACCCGCGCCGTGGCCCGGCGCTTCATCGAGCAGAACCCCAAGCACGACCGGGTCGCCGAGGCCTACTACCGCATCGCGGAGAGCTACCAGAACGCCGGGGAGTTCAAGGCGGCGGCGGCAGCGTTCCAGGACGTGCTCGACAACGCGCCGGCCTCCACCTGGGCGCCGTGGTCCCTCCTGCGGCAGGGCGAGTGTTTCGAGGGCCTGGATCGGGCCAAGGACGCCACGATCTTCTATTGTGACGTCATCAAGAAGTACCCGAAGAGCAAGGCGGCCAAGGAGGCCAAGGCCAAGTGTCCGTGACAAGCCGGGACCTTGACCCGGGGTCGCCCGCCCGTTAGCTGGCGGGACTTCCCAACCTCCACCAAGGAGCGCCCGCGGGGCGCTCCGTTCATTTTTGGCTCCATGCTCGTCACCCCCGCCACCCTCCGCCAACTTCGCGACGTCGTCGAGCCGCTGGTCGTGCGCCTCGGGTACGACCTCGTGGCGGTCGAGTTGGTCGGCGGCTCCCGCGGCGCTCCCGTCTTGCGCGTCAGCATCGATCACCCCGCGGGTATCGGCATCACCGACTGCACCAAGGTGTCGCGGCAGCTCTCCCCCGCGCTCGACGTGGCCGACCCGATCATGGGCGCCTACGAGCTCGAGGTGAGCACCCCGGGCATCGAGCGTCCCATCCAGAAGGCGGCCGACTACGTCCGCTTCGCCGGCTGCGAGGTGCGGGTCAAGCCCTTCGGGGTCGATGCCAAGAAGCGCACCAAGGGTGTGCTCCTCGGGGTCGAGGACGGCATGGTGGCCGTCCGCACCGCCGACGAGGTCCGTCGTTTCCCCGTCGAGGCGATCGAGCGCGCCAACCTCGTGCTCACCCTCGAACAATTCCAGAGGCTCGGCCAGGGCCTTCCCCCGATCGTTGAGGCAACGCCATGAACAGCCCGCTCGCTCGTGATCTCGATCTCGTCGCCAAGGAGAAGAACATTCCCCGCGACGCGCTGGTGGAAGTGCTCGAACAGGCCATGGTCGCCGCCGCGCGCAAGAAGTACGGCATGCAGAAGGACCTCGAAGCGCAATGGAACGAGGAGCTCGGCGAGGTCGAGCTCTTCGAGTTCAAGACCGTCTCCGAGGAGGTCGAGGACGATCAGATCGAGATCACCCTCGACGAAGCCCGCAAGCTCGACCCCGAGTGCGAGATCGGCGACTCGTTGGGCATCAAGCTCAGCGTCGAAGAGCTCGGCCGCATCGCCGCGCAGACCGCGAAGCAGGTCATCATCCAGAAGATCCGCGACGCCGAGCGCGAGATGACGTTCTCGGAGTTCAAGGACCGCAAGGGCGAGATCATCACCGGCATCGTCCGCCGCTTCGAGAAGGGCAACATCATCGTCGACCTGGGCCGCGCCGAGGCGCTCTTGCCCAAGCGCGAGCAGGTCATGACCGAGACCTACCGCCAGGGCGACCGGATCCAGGCCTACGTGGTCGACATCACCCGCGCCACCAAGATGCCGCAGGTGATCCTCAGCCGCACGCATCCCGGCCTGTTGATGAAGCTGTTCGAGCTTGAGGTGCCCGAGGTGGCCGAGGGCATCGTCCGCATCGAAGCGTGCGCCCGCGAGCCCGGCCACCGCGCGAAGATCGCGGTCAGCTCGATCGACCCCGACGTCGATCCGGTCGGCGCCTGCGTCGGCAGGAAGGGCTCCCGCGTGCAGGCGGTCGTCGCCGAGCTGCGCGGCGAAGCCATCGACATCATCCCCTACCACCCCGACCCGGCCCGCTACGTGGTGCACGCCATCCAGCCGGCCCACGTCGCGCGCGTCTACATCGACGAGACGTCGCACAAGATGGAGCTGATCGTCCCCGACGACCAGTACAGCAAGGCCATCGGCCGCCGCGGCCAGACCGACCGCCTCGCCCAGCACCTCACCGGGTGGGAGGTCGTGGTGCTCAGCGAGAGCAAGCACGCCGAGGTCAGCGCCCAGGCCCGCGACGAGCTCAGCCAGATCGAGGCGCTCTCCGACGAGGGGGTCGACCTGCTCATCCGCCACGGGTTCCACAGCCTGTCCGAGGTCGCCGACGCCGAAGCGTACGACCTGGCCGGCGTGCTCGCGTGCGAAGAAGAAGATGCCCAGGCCGTGATCTCCAGCGCCGAAGCCGCGCTGGAGCGGATCATCCTGGAGGAGGCCGGGCGCCGCAAGGCGACCGCGGACCTCCCGCCCGAGGCCTGAACGAGGAGGGGCATGCCCCCAGTCCGTAGTTGCATCCTGACCCGCGAGCGCGCCGATCCTGACGCGCTGGTCCGGCTTTTCGTGGGCCCGGACGGCCAGGCCCACGTCGATTGGCACGGGCGTTGGAAGGGACGCGGCGCGTGGCTCACCTGCACGCGGGCGGCGTTCGAGGAGCTGGCCAAGAAGCCAGGGCTCCTGGCGCGGGCGCTCGAGGTTCCTTCGCTGGACGTGTCGGGCCTCCTCGCCGAAGCGCGCGAGGCCAACCACGCCGCCGTGCTCGACCTGCTCGCCCTGTCCGCACGCGCCGGCGCGCTCGTTTCCGGCGCCGATGCGCTCGCGGGTACCGCCCCCGAGTCCATCCTCGCGCTGGTGGTCGCTTCCGACGCCGCCCAGGGCAGCACCACTGCGGCGACGGCCCAGTTCCCGGCCGTCCCCGTCCACCTCGCGCGACTCGACAGAGAAGCGCTCGGCCACCGCATCGGCAAGGGTCCACGGGCCGTTGTCGGTGTGCGTGCCGCGGCACCGACCCGCGCGCTCCTGCGCGAGTTGCGGCGCGCGCACGATCTCGGTTAGGCCCCCGCCCCTCCGCATCAGGAATCGCCCTATATGTCCAGCAAGGATCTCTTCGAGCGCCTCGAAAGCGCCCGCGGCACCACCACCCGCACGACGGTGGCCCGCCCTGCGCCCGCGCCGGGTCCTGAGGCCAAAGCACAGGGCGAAACTCGGGTAGGCTCCACGGTGGTCCGCCGTCGTGTCGATGCGCCCGCGCCGCCGCCGCCGTACTCAGTCGCCATGTTCCAGCTCACCGTGCAGCTCGTCAGCGTCGGGCTGGAGTAATAGAGGAACAGGCCGCCGCCGGAGGAGGAGGTCGCCGTGTTCCCGTTCACCGTGCAGTTCGTCAGC